>JAITEL010000070.1 GCA_031282065.1 Treponema sp. | reverse complement strand
CTTGACTGGGCCACCGGAATCGGCGCCAGAAGCCAGTTCCCCTCACCCTACACCAAGGCAAGCACCGCATACACCAACGCGGTTAAGGCGCAAAGCGCAGAGAACTGGCACGGCGCAGTAAGCGGCTCTCAGGCCACTATCGCGGCGGTGGCGGAGATCGAAGCGCTTCTTGAGGCTCTTCAAGCCAAGGAAGCGGAGGAAGCCCTGGCCCGGGCCAAGGAGCGCCTTGACTGGGCCACCGGAATCGGTGCCAGAAACCAGTTCCCCGCACCCTACACCAAGGCAAACACCGCATACAATACTGCGGTTAAGGCGCAAAGCGCAGAGAACTGGCACGGCGCGGTAAGCGGCTCCCAGGCCACTATAGCGGCGGTGGCGGAGATCGAAGCGCTCCTGGCGACCCTTCAGGCTAAGGAAGCGGAGGAAGCCCTGGTCCGTGCCAAGGAGCGCCTTGACTGGGCCACCGGAATCGGCGCCAGAAACCAGTTCCCCGCTCCCTACACCAAGGCAAATACCGCATACAATACTGCGGTTAAGGCGCAGAACGCAGAGAACTGGCACGACGCAGTAAGCGGCTCCCAGGCCACTATAGCGGCGGTGGCGGAAATTGAAGCGCTTCTTGAGGGTCTTCAGGCCAAGGAAGCGGAGGAAGCCCTGGCCCGTGCCAAGGAGCGTCTTGACTGGGCCACCCGAATCGGCGCCAGAAACCAGTTCCCCGCACCTTATACCAAGGCAAGCACCGCATACAATACTGCGGTTAAGGCGCAGAACGCAGAGAACTGGCACGACGCAGTAAGCGGCTCCCAGGCCACGGTGGCGGCGGTAGCGGAGATCGAAGCCCTCCTGTCGGCTCTTCAAGCCAAGGAAGCAGAAGATGCCCTGGCCCGTGCCAAGGAGCGTCTTGACTGGGCCACCAGAATCGGTGCCAGAAACCAGTTCCCCGCACCCTATACCAAGGCAAGCACCGCATATACCAACGCGATAAAAGCGCAGAACGCAGAGAACTGGCACGACGCGGTAAGCGGCTCCCAGGCCACTATAGCGGCGGTGGCGGAGATCGAAGCGCTTCTTGAGGGTCTTCAGGCCAAGGAAGCGGAGGAAGCCCTGGCCCGTGCCAAGGAGCGCCTTGACTGGGCCACCAGAATCGGCGCCAGAAGCCAGTTCCCCTCACCCTACATCAAGGCAAGCACCGCATATACCAACGCGATAAAAGCGCAGAACGCAGAGAACTGGCACAGCGCAGTAAGCGGCTCCCAGGCCACTATAGCGGCGGTGGCGGAGATCGAAGCGCTTCTTGAGGCTCTTCAGGCCAAGGAAGCGGAGGAAGCCCTGGCCCGTGCCAAGGAGCGCCTTGACTGGGCCACCGGAATCGGTGCCAGGAATCAGTTCCCCGCACCCTATACTAAGGCAAGCACCGCATACAATACTGCGATAAAAGCGCAGAACGCAAAGAACTGGTACGACGCAGTAAGGGGCTCCCAGGCCACTATAGCGGCGGTGGCGGAGATTGAAGCCTTCTTGGCTGCTCTCCAAGCAAAGGACGTGGGAAATGCCCGTAAAGTAGTGGAAACAGATACCCTCCCAGCTACAGAACCGCGGAATCCGATACTAAGCCCAATTCCAGAGCAGCCCCTTAAGCCGATGGCCCCCATGCCCTTGAACACGGAAGCTCCCTCCACCCGATCGTATATCGTACAAGCGGGAGATAGTTACCGGAGTATTGCCAAACAACTGTATGGAGATGTTCAGATGTGGCGGATCCTCTATGAAACGAATAAAGGCCGCATGAAAAACCCCAATAACCCCAACCTTATCTTTCCCGGTATGACGCTTGATATACCGCAGTTCGCTACACGGCTTCCCACCGCAAGCACTAAACCAATGTCTGTCAGCGGCGTATCGGTGCAGAAGGAGCCTCAGTCCATACCCGAACCCGTGGCCTCAAGACCGGTATCTAAAGCGTCCTCCCTTCCTGAACCTTCGGTTCCGCAGGTCCGCAGACCCATTCCGGCGGTTCAGGAGTATACCGTAAAGCCCGGGGACAGTTACTGGAGTATTGCCTATCGCTTGTATGGAGATGTTCAGCACTGGAGGATCCTCTATGAAGCGAATAAAGGCCGCATGAAAAACCCCAATAACCCGCACCTTATCTTTCCCGGTATGGTCCTTACTATTCCCGATAGCTATTTGGGGGATGCTAGCAGGATAACCGCATTTATTCGCTGAATATAAACAAACGGTAGCCCTGGGCACAGGGGTTCTCCAGGCCTCTGCGGTATCCCTCAGCCGAACCGTATCTCCACGTATTCTTCCGATAACTTCTTAACCTGCAAGGGGGTTTTAAAGAATTTCCCCACCCCTTTAACCAAACCGATATAGAAATCAATCATCTTCCGGTGGGATTTGTAATGGACCTTCAGGGTCTTTTCATCAATCTCCTCCACATCAAACCGAGGCGGATGGGCGTTAGGTATTATCTTGGTTACCTGCTCATGAATGGCATCAACCCCCATAATCAGAGCCTTGGCACTGTTGATGCCGTAATAATAGGCCTTGTAATATTTCGGGGCATAGTCATTGACCCAATAATCACCAAAGGCCTCACTTATTTGCTGGGGAGAAAGCTGTAACACCGTACCGATATTTTTCAGTACCTCCTGGATAATCGTATCATCCACATCCGCGATACTGGTAAGCAGCAAATCTTCCGGCAGCCCGGAGCGTTTCAAAATCTCCCGCCATTTTTCCTCCCCTCCGCCCTTCTTTACCAGATCCGCGATACACAGCACGATGGTGCCTTTCATACTGTTTTTGCTGCTGCGCGGGGCTTGTTCTGCAACCTGGAACACCGAGACCTCATTCTTGATTTCGCTGATGCCGACCAGATTGAGCTTTACCTTATCAATGGCGGCATCCATGAGTTTAACCGCAGCTTCGGGATTCGAGGATAAAGACAGGGAAGATTGTTTCGCCTCTTGGGTAATGGAGGCGAGTTTCTCCACTTCGGTCTGAATGGCAGTGCTTTGAGCCAGGATGTTTCCCGCTCCTTCATGGATATCCTGAGTGCTTTGTTGTATACCGGTGAATCGGCTTATCATCCCTTCCATAGTTTCCGTCTGCTTGCCGATGGCTTGGACCAGTTCCTTCTGGTTGGTATCCATGTTTTTGATGGCCGTAAAGATATTATCAAAGGAAAGGCTGGTGTTTTTTGAGGTATGCACCGCGTCTTCCATGGACTCTTTGAGGCTTTTCATGCTGTCCGTGATGATTCGGGACTGCTTATTCGAACTTTCCGCTAAGTTGCGGATCTCATCGGCTACCACCGCAAAGCCCTTCCCCGACTCACCCGCATGGGCCGCCTCAATAGCCGCATTCATGGCCAGGAGGTTGGTTTGACTGGCGATGCTGTTAATCACCTTGTTTGCCTCAAACACCGTGCTGATTTTCGTGGTAAGGGTATCTATCATCTCTTGGAGCTTGAGCATCTCATCCTTGCCGACTCCCGCATGGGTGTTGAGGTTCGTATAGCCGCTTACATTATCCTGGATAATCCGGTCGATATTGCGGATGCCCCCTTTGAGTTCCTCAAAAAGAGCGGCGCTGGCGTTTACCTGGTTCATTTGCGTGCTGATGGCCTTACCCTGGAAGGCATGGATGTCCTGCAAAACCCTGGCCACATGGCCTATGCTGGCAGCTTGCACGGGAATCCGTTTATCTACCGCATCAACCAGTATGCTCAGGGCCCTGACCCGGGAACGGGCGTCATCAATGAGCGTATACAGGTTTTCGGCATTTTCTTCGGTTTGCTTTGCCCGTATGGAGATGAGCGCTACGATACTATCCAGGTATGCCATAAAGCCGTTTATCCCCTTCCGTATCCGCTCCAGGCCCGCCATGTTATCCTCGGTCATTCTCAAGCGCAAGTCATGATTCTGGAGCTTACTGAAGAACTGCTCAACCGCCTGAAGGGTCTGTCCGGGGACTTCCCCCTTTTTTTTAAAGAACAGGATTACCCCTGCCGCTGAAAGCCCCGCGGATGCCAGGGCTACACCTGCCATAGCCAGTATACTCATCGTTACACCATCCTTTTCACCAGGGTAAACCACACGCTGGCTGCTGTCAATCCGGTACATAAAAAACGTGAACACTGGGACCATCCCTTCCCCCGCGGGATGGTCCGCCCCCAGGTGAGGAATACCGAAAAAGAGATGCGGATCATCCTGGAAAATCACAAAGAGATTTTGGGAAAATTACAAAGAGATTTTGAGAAAATCACAAAGAGATTTTGGAAAATCATCAAGAGATTTTGGAAGAACTCTTGATGATTGTATACCATCGAAAGGCTTACCTGTCTTTTCGTATGCCTCCTCTCGTGAACCTCCCCTTCCCCCGATCAAGGATGTTCTGAGTGCTTCCCTCTTCCCTGGGCATGGGCTATACTGATGACCATGACCATCAGAGACCGTTATGCCCCTTCCCCTACGGGCTTGCAGCACATAGGGGGCCTGAGAACCGCCCTATTCAATTACCTTTTCGCCCAATCCCAGCAAGGCACCTTTATACTTCGCCTGGAAGATACGGACCGGACCCGTTTCGATGATGCCTTTGTCCAAAATCTCTACGATACCTTTACCTGGCTCGGCTTCCGCTGGAGTGAGGGCCCTGACATCGGGGGACCGGCAGGCCCCTATATCCAGTCCCAACGGCTTGGGCTCTATCAAGAACACGCCAAAGCCCTCCTTGAAAAGGGCCGGGCCTATTACTGCTTCTGTTCCTCCGCGCGGCTCGATGCCTTGCGGGAGGAACAGGCCAAGACCCATGCCCAGGACACCGGTTATGACCGGCATTGCAGAGAGCTCTCGCCCTCGCAAGGGGCCGCACGAGTGGCCGCCGGGGAGGCTGCGGTGATACGCCTTAAAATCCCCTTTGGGGAGACTACCCGCTTCACCGACTCCCTCCTGGGAGCCATGGAATGGAAGAACGAGGCTATCAGCCCCGACCCGGTTATCCTTAAATCCGATGGCTTTCCCACCTATCACCTGGCCAATGTGGTGGATGATCACCTCATGGGCATAAGCCATGTGCTGAGAGCCCAGGAATGGCTTCCCTCAACACC
This sequence comes from Treponema sp., assembly GCA_031282065.1. Lineage (GTDB taxonomy): Bacteria > Spirochaetota > Spirochaetia > Treponematales > Breznakiellaceae > JAIRLU01. The sequence goes on along the minus strand of JAITEL010000070.1, from coordinate 6,382 downwards.
CCTCCATGTGATCCTGTATCAGCTCTTCGGCTGGGAACATCCGGTGTTCTGCCATGTGCCTATGGTGATGGGGCAGGACGGAAAGAAATTAAGCAAACGCCACGGCGCCACCAGCATAGACGAATTCCGTCGTGAAGGCTATCTTCCCCAAGCCCTTATCAACTATGTGGCCCTCTTAGGGGCTTCCTATGAGGAGGGAAAGGACCTTTATACCCTGGAGGAACTCTGTTCCTGCTTCAGCTTGGATAAACTCAGCAAGGCCCCTGCGGTGTTTGATTACAAGAAACTGTCGTGGTACAACGGTCAGTATATCAGGATGCAAAGCGATGAAGCCCTGGCCTCCCTGGCCCTTCCCTATGGGATTGAGGCAGGGCTTTTCGGCTCTCCCGGGACTGCCCCGGATGCATCCCGGCGCGCTGCCTTTCGTGCGGCTATGGGCCTCATCAAAGAACGGGTCTCCCTCCTTAAGGAAATCCCCGATAAAATCCGCTATCTTTTTGCAGAGCCCCCGCTCCCGCCCCTCTCAGAGTTCATCCCCAAAAAGCTTGACCTCCCTAAGACCATAGACCTGCTGGCTATAGGCCGGAACCTGGTCGCCCCTTTAGGGGCCTTGTCCGATAGCCAAGCAGAAGCTTTCATCAAGGACCAGGCCGCCGCCGCAGGGGTAAAGCTGGGGGACCTTATGATGCCCCTCAGGGTGGCCCTTACCGGGTCCCGGGTGAGTCCGCCGCTTTTTGGGACGATTCGGATATTGGGGACGGCTCAATGCCTTAGCCGCATTGACCGGGCCTTGGCTTTGCTCCAACTGCGTTGAGCAACTGCGTTGAGCAAAGCGGATGGCGGTGTGCTCAGGGGATAGGGCTCCTTACCCCATGCAGCCGGAAGCGGCGGGCTTTTAGTGGTTTCCTTTCAGCTTCGTGGTCCAGACCCGCAACATCTGGGAAGCCCACTGAACGATTAACAGCCGCAGCCGTTCAAAGGCCATAAGTTCCTCGCAGAGCACCGCTTCGGCCAAGACCGCCTGGCTTATAGGTTCGCTTAGATCCTCAGGCAGTTCCTGTATCCACCGGGAAAGGGGAGCCCCCTGGGATTCCTTTATCAAGGCCCTCGCCGCCGGCTGCAAGGCCTTGGCCTGCTTATTACTGAAGACGAGACTTGCCCGCCTTCGCCTAAACCAGCCTCCATGCGTAGCCTGGTAGTATTCATAGGCCGCTTCAGCCTCGTCCAGGGCCAGGGCCGGCGCCAAGCTGCTGTCTTCCAAAAACCGGATAAGCAAGGGGTAGAACTCATTGTGAATATCCAGAATGCCGGCCATAGCCAGAACCACTTCGTCCCATAGGTAGGGAGGAGGATCGGCCGCGCGCAGTATATCCAGCAGTACTGAAAGGGAATGGGGGGACCGGTATATGCCAAAGGCTTCTACCCCCATGATCTTGAGCCGGGGGTTGGTGGTTTGCAGGATGATCTCCTGGATCTGCGGGCGGAAGGCCTCATCCTTCAATTTCGCCAGGGCAATGATGGCTTCTCCTGCCAGCATGTAGTCTTGGGAATTGACCAATTCCCGTAAGAGGGGGACTGCGGCAAAAACCCGGTGTTTCCCCAAGATCCGGGCGGAAATATAAGCGGTGGTAAAGGGATTGTGGATGATATCGTTCATAAGCGCTTTTTCTGCTTCTTCGCTGAGCACATCCAGGGCCTCCATAGCCCGAAAGGCTTCCATGCGTATAGCCAGCCGGGGAGACTTGGCCCGGTCCAGAAGACCCTTGAGCGCCAGCTGGGAGGGAGTATCGTGGAGGGCCTCAAGGAGAGCGGCTTCTTCCTCAGAGTCCTTGGTTTTCTCCAGCCGGTCCAGCAAGGTAATGGCCCGGAGATCCCGAAAGGAAAACATCACTTCCAAGGCGCCCCGGAAGGGAAGGGCTCCCAGGGGAACGAGCTTCTTTTGGAGGAACAGTGCCAGGAAGCTCATAAGCACCAGGATGAGGTAGAGTACCTTAAAGGAAGTAGCTACGGAAACCCCAAAGTCCCTCAGAAAATCAAGCAACAAGCCGGTCGCAAAGGAACCCCCGGCGCCGGCTACGCCAAAGACCAGAAAATAGAGTATCCCCATATCCATCATCAATTCCATAGGGACTAGGCCGAGAAAATAGGTCTGGGCTATGCCCTCAGAACCGAGAAAGCCGAAGTTCAGGATAAAAAAGATGAAGCTCAAGAGCAGTACCAGGGTAGTGAAATTATCCGAGAGGCTCTGAGGAATAAACACAATGGGGAACATTCCGGCTAAACCGATGAGGACACAGATAATAAAGATAGGTTTTGCACCGATACGGCTTACCAGGAATTTGATGACCAGTCCTATTAGCAGGTTTCCCAGTCCGCCGAAGACCGTATACAGGGCGACCATGCCGTCACTTTGGGCAAACACATCCCTGCTGTAGACGATAATGAAGGACCGGGACACCCCTGAAACTAAGGCCACCAGGAAGAGGATGTAGATGAATTGACGCAGGGAAGGGGTGGAAAAGGCCTGTTTGATGACCGCGAACAAGGAGCTGGTTTTCTCTTGCAGCTCCACCGGGGGTTCTGGGATCTTTTGCATGAGGACCCCGCTGAAAATGCCGCTGCTAATGCCCACTGCCATGATGATGCTATACAAGTACAGGGGGGGTTCCCGTCCCAAAAAAAGGGCGATGATAAAGCCCGCAAACATCCCCAAGGCACTGTTGATGATCTGGATTTGGGTCATATAGCCGCTTCGATCAGGCCCCATAGCCAGGTTGCTTAAGACCGGGTTATTGCCTATCATCCCCACGCCGCGGATCACATGGAAGCTGGCTACGCCCAGGAGGGTCAACTGTAAAGCCAAAGTATGATGCCCTGCAGCAACCACCAGGGGAACGAACAAGAGGGGTATCATGCTGAGAGCCCGGCTTACCCAGGTAAAGCTGAAGATTTTGATGATGGAGAAACGTTTGGCCAGGACTTTTCCCAGGGGAAGAAAGAAGTAAGCTACATACAGGAGCGCGCTGATACCGCCCAGATACGTGGAAGAGGCATCAAGCCGCATGGCAAAGAGGGTGATGATATTACCGGTAAGAAATGACCAGGAGAGGGCATTAAACACATTGAACAGATTGTACAGTTCACGGGCCTTACCAAGATGATAAGGGGAAAGGGGAGTACTCATTGTTTTCTCTTTCTAAGTATGCCTCTTGAGCGGAAAAGTTTTCAAGATATCCTATTCGGCGAACAGCCAGGTACCATGACAAACATACGTCCTGGCAGGATGTAAGGGCTCAATAAGTACAGAACCAGGCGGCAAGGATATTTGCCCTGGATGCCTGAGGCTGCCGGGAACCGGATACCCAAGCGGGAAAGCCGGGGCATCGTGAAAAAGTCGATGAGGAAACCCCTACCGATGGCAACCGGTTTCGAGAGGCTCGAAACCCTAGTTTCAATGAGCGGTACAGTAAAGGGGGAGATAACGTCTATGGTGAAGGAACCGTATCCTTCAAGTGAACTTGCGGCACGGCAGCGTGATCGTAATACAAACCATAAAATAATTGACCGGCAGTTTACGACAGAAGATGCCCGGATAAAAATTCGCGGTTTATACCCTGAATTTTAGGGCAATTAGGGTACTCGACTGTACATTTCCCTGGTTTCTGCTATAGTATACTCACATCTTCGCTATAAAAAAGGATGGGGAAAGCCTTCCTTAGTTATCGCCCTGAAGCAGCGTATCCAGATCAGGTAAGTCCGGCTTCTTCATGGGACAAGCATCACATAGCACAAGGCACTGTAAGGGGGGTTTTATGAAAATTGAATTATTTACCTTTTGTGACTTTGCCCAGGAAAATAGCGGCAAACTTACCATCGTGGGAACCTTTGACACGATCATTTCCCGGATATTTCCCTGTATGCACCCTCAGTTGGCAGTGGTCATCAGGATCCGCTTTGACCTGTGGGAATTCTCTAACCATAGTTTCAGAATAGAAACCAGGGACCTCCAGGGGGAAATGAGCATGGAGCCCATCACCGGCAACATCGATGTCAAAGGCGTAGGTAATGCCACCGCGGTTTCTCATTTGGTATTTACCATTTCTAACCTGCGCTTTAAAAACACCGGGGTCATTAACTTCGTCTTATACATTGATGATAAAGAAGTGGGTCTGATTCCCCTGCATGTGAGAAAAGGCTAAGGCCTTATCCGCAAAAAGGAAATGCCCGATATGGTCTATGCTTTGATAAGGGCTACAGCGGAGATTGCTTTGAAAAATTGGCGGCTTCATCGCCTTTCGCAAAGGGCCGGTTCTTTCAGGACAAGCCCTTAGTCTTTCTTAGGCTCTCCCCGCAATTTAGCCATAGCTTCAGGATCTTTTCTGATATTAGAAATCGCATTCAAGACAAAGGCAAGAAATACGGAAAAGAAGCCTGCGGCAAAGGTAACGATAATACAGATGAGACCCCGGCTAGGCCCGGATTTCTGATCCGGCACTTCCGCCATTTCAAGAATTTGAAAGGTGGGCCTCTCACTGGCCATAGTTACCTTCAAAAGTTCGTATTGGACTTTGAGCTGGGTATACACCTGCCTTTGGGTTTGTAATTCCATGGTAATACGGTTCTGTTCCAGGGTGATGGCTGGAATAGAGCCAAAGCGCCCTCCTGATACGACCGTATACTCAAGTTCATGAAATTCCTGTTCCAGGCTCTGAATTTCCTTATAGGTATTGGCAATATTAATTTCCAGGTTCTCTTTTTCCAGTTTATTTTTATCTATCATGATCTCATCAAACTGTTTTTCCAAAAACAAGACACTAAAATTAACCACCCTCTGGGCAAACACCGGATCCGTATCGGTAAAGCCGATGGTGAAAACCCCGCTCTTCTCATCATACGCAGCGGTCAGGAGCTTTTTAAGGGTCTTCCGGCTTGCTGACCGGGGGGACTTTTCAATCTTGTACTTAGTTATCAGGTCAAATTCATCCACCACCGCGTCCAATAAGGTATTGGCTCCCACTAAATAGATAGCCAGTTCACTGGAAGTAGGTCCCGCACTTACCCCCGCAAGTCCGGCCAAGCCTCCAAGCCCAGTAGCCCCTAGGGCAGCGGCCATAGCATTCCCCGAAGAAGCGGTATTATTGATAAGCATCAGCGCACTGGGGGTATAGGTATTAGGAAGGGGAGAAGTTTCCGTAGGGAGGACCAGAGAAATAACGGAAAATACCACTACTCCCACCATCGCGATAAGGCTTATAAGCAGGATCATCACCCTGCGATGCCAGAGCACCGCAAAGAGATCAATAAGACTAATTTCATCGTCCTGGTTATAGGCTTCGTTTTTTTCTATCATTCGTATACATCCTTGAAATGTTTTATGATACTACCGTCTCTCGAAATACCCCGCTGCGAGTTTGAACCAAAGCTCCAGCTTGTATATAATACACATGAGTATAGCACCCTAATGTCAATATATCAAGGGAACGCATAGCCTCATAAGGCAACCCGAATCCGGGGCGCATGTATCATACCGTCCCTCCTGCTGGGGTTTTACCCCTTGGTGCTCCCGCCCAAACCCCCTGTTATTGTACCTTCATCTTACCGTGCCTTTCAAAAAGATGGCAAGGCGCCTGGCGCCCCTGCGTTTAAGGTTTCCCCGCAATAACATATAGCTCTGCCGCAATTTCCGGATATTTTTCACCAATCCTGAAATATGCGTGAATTATCTCCGGTGTCCATTGCGATTCAATTTGATCATCAGAAAGCGGTTTCAGCCAATAGCCTCCGCTTTTTAATATTGCTAAGTTGACCTCCGCAAATATGCTTTCAAATTCATCTTTTCCAAAAACCCTTCTGTGGCCATGCCGCTTATCTTTTTCGCTAAAATCATCAAGCTTTGAAAGTAAACCCATTTCAAGCGCTGCCTGCCTGTGCAAACTGTTTTTATTGGGGACCGCCGTAAGCAATATGCCCTTATCAGACAACCACGATTTACAAAGCGACAAAATCGCCGCCGAAGCCACCGGCCCCCGCTGCCCTCGCAATGACGACCTTCCCGCAACGCCCCTCTCGTCATTGCGAGCACAACGCAAAGCGTTGCCCCGAAGCAATCCACTATTACGGAATCGCCGCCGACACCACCGGCTCCCACTGCCCCCGCCATGACGACCTTCCCGCCACTTTCCCGCAACGCCCCTCTCGTCATTGCGAGCACAACGCAAAGCGTTGCCCCGAAGCAATCCACTATTACGGAATCACCGCCGACACCACCGGCCCCCACTGCCCGGCCTCGCCCTTGCGGTTCTCCTAGCGGCAGCACACGTAGGCCGTCTTGCCCGCATTCCCCGCCACACTCCACCCTCGCAGCACAGCCTTGGAAAGCGCC
>JAITEL010000142.1 GCA_031282065.1 Treponema sp. | reverse complement strand
CTACGATTCTCACGGGCAGCAAGACCGTCTATTTGTACCTCACCATCACCCCCTTCTAGTTGTCGGTCTTTCGCTTTTCGATCGTTCTCCTATGGGTTTACACGAGGGTATAATTGCGTTCATTTATACTCCTTTGAGCCTGTTCGGAACTCCGTTTATCTAGCTCAGAACTCCATTTATCTAGTTCAGAACCCTGACGCACCTCGTTAGGGCAAAGCCCGCAGCGAGTCGCCGTAGCGTTTCCAGGAAGAATCCTTTTTGTAGGCGTTAAGGGAGCCTGCGGAAACATAGACAATCGTATTGCCGGGAAGCTTTAAGTCTCCATCGACTGCAGGCGGCTTTTGCGCATACAGGCTTATGGACGAAAGGCTACTGCACCACCCACCAAACGCGCTTTCCCCTATGCGGGTAACCCATGCGGGAACAATAGCGGTCTTTGCTTTGCCATTGTATCTAACCAACACGCCGTCTTGAATATCAAAGGCGGCGGTAACCTAGTCCCAGCCGACAATTTCCAGCTCACCAGCTTTTGCTTTCTCCGCGATATACTGAGGAAGCTCCGCGATGTTGGAACAGCCGGTCAGAATCAGCGTTTTCATCCCGGTAAAACACGTCAGATCGGGAAGTTCTTCCCATTCTTCGCAATAACCCTCTGCGTTCATATCCACGGTTTCAACCTCAGTGATGGAAAAACCCTTATAGCCGCCTTCCGCTTCCAGCAAACGGAGCACCTTTAGATCAGCTTCGTTCTGAAGACGCAGAATCCCCGCATCCATATCAAGGGCATCTATGCCGCCGTCAAGCAGAAAGTCGTGGATATAAGACCACTCTGCATAGGCTTTTCGTTCCGCCTTTTCCGCCTCGGCTATGGCGTCCGTGTCGCCTTCATCTCTTATCCGCCAGAGCCTGTACTTCGCCTGTATCCATTCTTCACATGCATTTGCCGGCACATAAGTACAGGAATAGCCTCCGCACTCTCCGCCGTAGTAGAAATAGTTTTGTTCCTCCACCGCCTTGCCGTTTCTATAAATCCGGTATTCAACGCCGTGGCCGTCATCACTATCGGGATAGGTGATAATGAAAAACCTAAGTTCGGGAAAGGCTTCGCTCATCGCGGAACAAAACGAATAGGGTTCTTCCATCGCGCTTTCCATAAAATCCTCATTTTCGGAAAAAGAAAACTCCCGCTCGCCCTTCTTGAGGGGGTTTTTCGTTCTAATGCGGATCTCGTCGAAAAAATCGTTAATCTCTTCGACGGGACAAGCGCCTTGTACGGCTTGCCGCAGCAATACCCGTAAGGCCTCAACGTCTTGGTCAGCGCCCTTTACGCCGACCTTAATGGAATAACTCATAGGTTATGCCTCTTCAATCGTCCATTTGACGCTTCCGATCGTATGACTCTCCTTCGGACCAGAGGCTTCCGGCCAGTGTTCCAGCGGCGTTTTTCCAAACGCCGCGCTTCTCTCTCAAACGCGGGCTGGAGAGTGTTTCACCATAAACAAATGTCTAAGGCATAGAACCTTTCGCTCTCCTTTCTCCCCCATAAGGCTCATCGCGCCAGCCCCAGCGCAGTATAAGCGGCAACCGTCCGCCGTGCAAAAAATTTACGGGATAATCGCCGGGCAGACCTCCCGAAAGGCCTCTTCTTGCCGCCGGATGTTCCTTCCCAGCGGAGACAGAAATACACCGTCTTGCCCCGCTGCTGTAACATAACAACAAGTCCGGCTCAGAACAGGCCCGAAATCTTCCCCGTAAGCGTAAAACCGCTCGGCGCGCCCAGCAACTTTTCATTGTCGGAAAAACTGTATTGCGTTTTCGCCATACAAACCGGCAGAGCACCGGCTGCCGGCAGCGTTTGGAAGCAGCAGGCAAGGTGGCGGAAATTATCCAACTGGTCAAAAGTGGTTTTCCGGCCCGCCCGTTCCTTGGCCTGCTGGGAACGCTTAAAATACGGGCTGCCCTGGAACAGGCTCAAGGGATTCGTCACCCATTACCTCAAGGCGCTAGAGAAGAAGTCTTCTGCGATTTCCAGGGTCTTGTGTATTTCCGCCTCCCTATGGGCATAGGAAACAAACAGGGCTTCAAACTGAGCCGGCGCCTGGTATACGCCCCGATCAATGAGATGGGCAAAATACCGGGCATACTGCGCGGTATCCGCGGTTTTCGCGGTTTTGAAATCCCGGACCTTTTCAGCAGTGAAAAAGAGGGAACCCAGCGAACCGATATGGTTTACCGAACAGGGCGCTCCTGCCCGCTTAGCGATCTCCATAAGGCCGCTAAAGAGCATATTCCCCAGGTGATCGATATGCTCGTATACTTCAGGGTGATCCTGGAGGTAGCTGAGCTGGCATAGCCCCGCGGCCATAGCTACCGGGTTCCCCGAAAGGGTGCCCGCTTGATACACCGGCCCACAAGGGGATACCAGTTCCATCACGTCTCTCCTCCCCCCATAAGCACCTACCGGCATTCCGCCGCCAATGATCTTCCCAAAGGCCGTGAGATCCGGCTCTACCCCATAGTAGCCCTGGGCCCCTGCAAGGCCTAATCGGAAACCGGTAATCACCTCGTCAAAGATAAGGAGCGCCCCCTCGATCGAACAGAGCTCCCTCAGCCACTGGAGAAAACCGGGCTCAGGAAGCACCACCCCCATATTGGCTGCCACCGGTTCCACAATAAGGGCTGCAATCTGTTTGGGGTACTGGACAAAGAGCGCCTCCACACTATCCAGATCATTGAAGGAGGCTACCAGGGTATCCGCAGCACAGGCCGCGGTTACCCCCGCGCTGTCCGGCGTACTCTCATTTAAGAGTCCTGAGCCGGCCTTGACCAGCAAGGCATCACTGTGACCGTGGTAGCAGCCGGCAAATTTGAGGATCTTCTCCCGCCCGGTGTATCCCCGGGCTGCTCTGAGGGCGCTCATGGTGGCCTCGGTACCGGAATTGACCATGCGGACCATTTCCAAGGAGGGAACGAGACTGGTCATAAGCCGGGCCATAAGTACCTCCCCCTCAGTAGCCGCCCCAAAGGACAGGCCCTTAGCCGCTGCCTCACGTACTGCCTTGTGGACTTCTGGATGATTATGCCCCAGGATCAAGGGGCCCCAGGAACCGATATAATCAATATAGCGATTCCCATCTACATCGTAGATGAAGGCCCCTTCTCCGTGATCCATGAAGAGGGGATCCCGGTTTACCCCTCGAAAGGCCCGGACCGGGCTGTTCACCCCTCCGGGGATACGTTCCTTTGCCTGGGCAAAGAGCATTGCGGAACGGCTTAGGGTTTTGCTTTCGCTCATTAACCTATCCTCCCCTGGGCAATCATGCGGGCAATTTCTGGTGCATAATAGCTTATCAAGACCTGGGCCCCGGCCCTGAATATGCTCACCGTGCTTTCACAGACCATCTGGGCCTCGTCCATATACCCGGCGTGAGCTGCGGCCTTTATCATGGCGTACTCGCCGCTCACGCTGTAGGCTACCACCGGCACCATAACCCGGTCAGCCACCCGTTGAATCACGTCTAAATAGGCCAGGGCCGGCTTCACCATGACCATGTCCGCTCCCTCCTCAATGTCCTTCAAGGCTGCCCTAATCCCCTCTTTCTGGTTATGGTAGTCCATTTGATAGGTCTTCCTGTCCCCAAAGGCCGGCGTGGAATCCGCAGCAATCCTGAAGGGTCCGTAAAAGGAGGAACTGTATTTAACTGCATACGACAGGATCGGCAGGGCCGTATAACCATTGCTATCCAAGGCACGCCGTATGACCGCTACCCGTCCGTCCATCATATCCGAAGGTGCCAGCATCTGGGCGCCCGCTTCTGCATGGGAAAGAGCGATCTTTGCCAAATAGGGGAGGGTCTTGTCGTTGTCAACCTGGTCTCCTTCAAGGATTCCGCAATGACCGTGGCTGGTATATTCGCACATGCATACATCGGTAATACGGAAGATTTCAGGATACTGGGCAGCAGTGTACTGTAATGCCGACTGGATGATCCCATCCGCTTGGTAGGCGCTGCTTCCCTGGGGGTCTTTTTTCTCAGGCAGGCCGAAGAAGAGTACCTTCCTAAGCCTCTGCTCAAGGAGCCGGTCATAGAGAGAACCCAAACGGTCCACACTATACCGGTACTGGCCTTCCATAGCAGGGATGGGTTCTTGGATGTTGTTTCCTGCTTTCACAAACACCGGATAAATCAATGTCTCTGCGGAGAGTCGGGTTTCCCGAACCATACTACGAAGGGTCTCGCTCCCCCGCAGCCGTCTTGCCCTGTAGTACATTTCCGCCATTTCTTAACCCCCTCAATCTCTGTTTTAGAACCTAGGGTACTAGACTATGCTACTCTCGTCAATTATCCGGCAGCAATTCCAAATTCAAGAATCATCGGGGGCCTCGCCAGCAATGGCGAGTAAAAAGTCAGTCCAATCTTTGTGCAAATACCGGCTCATTTCATACCGGAGCGCCCAGAAAAACGCA
>JAITEL010000105.1 GCA_031282065.1 Treponema sp. | reverse complement strand
GTTCAGTTAGACGTGAGCCGTGAGACGTGTGCGGTGAGCCGTGAGCCGTGATCCGTGAGCCGTGAGCCGTGAGCCGTGAGCCGTGAGCCGTGAGCCGTGAGCCGTGAGCCGTGAGCCGTGAGCCGTGAGCCGTGAGCCGTGTATGCTGTCTTGTTACCTGCCGGTTTCAAAAGCATAAAACCATTCTAAATTCTTGCACAAAGAATGTCAATCGAAAAATACTTCCTTTCCTTATCACCACTGCCCGTCATGGGCGTTAACCCCCCTGGCGGGCGGAATAGCTTGGGGCCTTCGCTTTTTCATATGAAGGGGGCCACGCCCCGTCATCGCCAGCACAACGCAAAGCCTTGCCCAGAAGCAATCCTCTACGGGGACTGCCCGGTCTGGATTGCTTCGGTCTTCCCCCTCGCCATGACGACCTTCCCCGCAACGCCCCCCTCGTCATTGCCAGCGCAGCGAAGCAATCCACTGCGGAGGCTGCCCGGTCTGGATTGCTTCGGTCTTCGCCCCCGCCATGACGACCTTCCCGCAACGCCCCCCTCGTCATTGCCAGCGCAGCGAAGCAATCCTCTGCGGGAACTGCCCGGTCTGGATTGCTTCGGTCTTCCCCCTCGCCATGACGACCTTCCCCGCAACGCCCCCCTCGTCATTGCCAGCGAAGCGAAGCAATCCACCGCGGAGGCTGCCCGGTCTGGATTGCTTCGGTCTTCGCCCCCGCCATGACGACCTTCCCGCAACGCCCCCCTCGTCATTGCCAGCGAAGCGAAGCAATCCACCGCGGGCACTGCCCTGTCTGGATTGCTTCGGTCTTCGCCCCCGCCATGACGACCTTCCCCGCAACGCCCCCCGTCATTGCGAGCGAAGCGAAGCAATCCTCTGCGGGGACGGCCCTGTCTGGATGGCTTCGGTCTTCGCCCTCGCAATGACGAAAGCCCCCGCCACCCCCCGGATGTCCGTCTTGATCTCCCGGCAAGGACTCCCGCTTGCCCTGCCTGTTACGTGTATACCCTTGACACGCCTTTGGGGTAATGGTACTTTGTATCTAACAGTTTTGAATTTGGGGAAGTAGGGTGCAATTCCCTCGCAAGTGCGTTGCCGTATAGCCGGAATACCAAGATCATATATCTGCGCATACCGGAGGATATGAATGAAGTGCTTAGGGCCCTGTGGCGTATTTTGCCCCCTATCAATGCTGAAACTATTTCAGGAGGCAGAATCATGAATAATCTGCAAAAAACAGGAGGGGCCCTGGCGGTGCTTCTCCTCGTCCTTTCCTTTTTGAATTGCCGTAGTGTGGCTACCCCGCAGGCGGAACCGGAGAAACCGGTCATTCTGGTGGTAAGCTTTGGCACAAGCTACAACGAGTCAAGACAAAAAACCATAGGCGCCATAGAAGACGCGATAGCCCGTGCGTATCCGGCGTATTCGGTACGCCGTGCCTTTACCAGTCAAATCGTCATCGACCACATTTACCAGCGGGACGGGGAGAAGATCGACAATGTTACTGAAGCGCTGAACCGTCTTGTAGCAGAGGGGGCGCAGGACCTTATCGTACAGCCTACCCATCTTATGCAGGGCATAGAACAAAAAGAAATGCTCTCCCAGGTACAGCCCTTTGAAAGTAAGTTCAGGAGCATCAAATACGGTAAACCGGTCCTTGCATCTGAGGCGGATTATACCGCCCTGGTGAGCATACTGCGTGAAGAGACCAACACCTATGCAGGCCCTGATACGGCTATCGTGTTTATGGGACACGGGACCGAAGCTGCATCTAATGCGGATTATACCAAACTCGCAGCACTCTTCAAAGAACAAGGGCTCTCCAACTATTTCATAGGCACGGTCGAGGCGAGTCCTTCATTGGACGATGTGATAGTCCAGCTTCGCGAGGCAGGTCTTGAGAAGCTGACCCTCTTACCCCTTATGATCGTCGCAGGGGATCACGCCAATAACGATATGGCCGGAGACGAAGAGGATTCATGGAAATCCATACTCACCGCCGAAGGTTTCTCGGTGCAAACCGTTCTTCGGGGCCTGGGGGAATATCCTGAGTTGCAAGCCCATATCGTGCAGCACGTAGCCGATGCCATGCGATAAGGCACAAAGACACCCCGGACTTGTATGCCCTCTGCGTATAAAGGGTCTGAGCGCTCTGGGAAGCCTCCTCTTTATGCTGGGGGCAAGCCTCCTCCTGCCGGCTTCTTGTGCCAAACAGGAGCAAACCCAGGCGCAAGCCGGGGGGGCGCTTTCTTTCAGTGATGATGAGGGAAAGAGGCTTACGGTGGAGCAGCCCTTTCGCCGTATCATTGCATTGTATTCTGCCCATACGGAGAATCTTTTCGCAATCGGCGCGGGGAACCTGGTCATAGGGGGACATAAAACCTGTACCTACCCGGCCCAGGCAGACGCTCTGCCGAAATTCGATTACACCGGAGACCCTGAATATATCATTGCCGAAGGCCCGGACCTGGTTCTCATCCGTCCCTTTATCCGTCGTTCCCACCCGGCCTACATTGCGGAACTTGAAAAAGCGGGGATCCTGGTGGTCTCCTTATACCCGGAACGCATGGCAGACTTCGATGAGTATATCCGCGTTCTTGCCCTCCTTACCGGCAAGGAACAGGAAGCCCAAGACAAACTCCGTGATTTTCACGGTACCTTACAGCGGCTCAGCAGCACTGCCGCGGGCACAGCGCACAAACCAAGGGTCTTTTTTGAGTCCACTGCTGCAGAAAACCGTACCGTATCTGCCGCTTCTCTCCCTGCCTATGCCATTGAAACCCTCAACGCGGTCAATATAGCCGCCAACGCAGAACCGGTAAGCCCGGGCAGTTCTATCGCCCCGTATGGGGCGGAAAAAATCCTGTGCAATGCCGACTCCATAGACGCCTACATTGTGCAGCAGGGGGCCATGAATAGGGCAAAAACCCTCACGGATCTGCTTAGACGGCCGGGCTTCGGCGCCATAAAAGCCATCCGGGAAAAGCGGGTGCTTTTTATTGATGAAAAGCTTATTTCTTCCCCCACCTTTCGGTATAGTGAAGGAGTTAGCCAACTGGCGGCCTTCTTATACCCGGAGCTTTTTAGCCCCTAGTTCCCCGCCCGTCCCCGGAAGTTCCACACCCGGGTTTGAAAGTTCCATACCCAAATTTGAAAGTTCCACACCCGGATTTGGAAGTTTCACACCCAGGTTTGGAAGTTCCGCACCCAGGTTTGGAAGTTTCATACCCAAATTTGGAAGTTTCACACCCAAATTTGAAAGTTCCACACCCGGACTTGAAAGTTCCACACCCATCCCCGGAGGAGTTCCCGCTTCCCTTGACCCTCATGTCCCTTGGTGCTAAGGTCATAGCAAGAGGAGAAACATATGGGTGATCCCAAGGGCTTTTTAAAAATACGGAGAAAGGTTTCTGGGTACCGGCCTGTGGAGGAACGGGTCAATGATTACAGCGAGGTAGAGGTAGGGCTTCCCGATCATGAACGGCAGGATCAGGCGGCCCGCTGTATGGATTGCGGCGTACCCTTTTGCCATTGGGCCTGTCCTGTCTCCAATATGATGCCTGAATGGCAGGATCGTTTGTACCGCGGGGACTGGCCGGGGGCCTGGGCCTTGCTGGAGGACACGAACCCCTTCCCCGAGTTTACCGGCCGGGTATGCCCGGCCCTCTGCGAGGCTTCCTGCGTGCTGGGCGCGAATGATGATCCGGTAACCATCCGGCAGAATGAGCTGGCCATTATTGAACGGGCCTTTGCCCTGGGGCTGGTTATCCCGCGCCCCCCCCGCAAGCGGAACGGGAAAAAGGTGGCCATCCTGGGAGCCGGGCCTTCCGGCCTTGCCGCGGCCTACTACCTCAACCGGGGGGGCTTTTCCGTTACGGTCTACGAAGCGGACCGTAAGCTCGGAGGCTATCTGCGCTATGGCATTCCTGATTTCAAGCTGGATAAGAGCTTTATTGACCGGCGTATCCTGCTCATGGAAGCAGAGGGGATCACCTTCAAAACCAATACCCCGGTGGGTTCGGGCCGTTACGGTTTCGGCACTGCGGCCGAAGCAGTCCAGGCGGTGGAAGCGCGCACCCTGGAAGCATCCTATGATCTGGTGCTGCTCACCATAGGCGCCCGGGAGCCCCGGGACATCACGGTGCCGGGCCGGGAAAACGCCGGCATTGTGCAGGCCCTGGATTACCTTTCCCTCCAAAACCGTACCCTGGCCGGGGAGAGCCGGGGCCTTGAACCTATCACCGCCTATGGGAAACGGGTGGTGGTTATAGGCGGAGGGGACACGGGCTCAGACTGCGTGGGGACGGCCAACCGCCAGGGGGCCTTGCGGGTAACCCAGATAGAGGTGCTGCCCAAGCCGCCTGAGCATAGGCCCCCGGAGGAACCCTGGCCGCTCTGGCCTCGGGTGCTTAAAACCTCCAGCTCCCACCTGGAAGGGGGAGAGCGTCTGTGGTGGGTCAACACCAAAGCCTTTATCGGCCGGGGCGGGAAGGTGGAGGCCATCCATGCGCTTAAGGTCAACTGGACGAATCAGCAGGGCAGACCGCTTATGACCGAGATTCCCGGCTCGGATTTTGAAATTGGCGCGGACCTGGTCTTGCTGGCTATGGGCTTTACCCATGTGGTACAGGAGGGTTTGGTGAGGGATTTTGGACTTGAACTGGACGAGCGGGGCAATATCCGCACCCGGGGCAGCTTCCACACCTCCAACCCCAAAGTCTGGGCCGCCGGAGATGCCCGGCATGGGGCAAGTTTGGTGGTCCGGGCCATTGCCGATGGCCGCTGTGCAGCGGAAGCGATCATCCAGAGCCTTTAAGCGGCAGCCCCTGCACAGGGCTCTTGAAAAAGATGTTCCTCATGGTATAATACAAGCGTCCTATTTCAAAGGAAGGGTCTGTTTTAATAAGTGCAGGAAAAAACAAAACCCTATGAACCAGCAGAGGGCGATGAAATTGTTCAAATCATGAATACGGAAACATCGGTACAGGGGCTCATCCAAAAAGCCTATGACAGTCTGAAAGTCTCTGACGCAGATTCAGCCCTCAGGGTGTTGGAAGAAGCGCTTGAAATTGATTTTGAGCATCCCGAAGTAGTCTACGCCTTAAAGTGCATTAACTGGTGGCTTGAACGGATCAAACGGCTCCCGGAATTCCCGGAGCCCTATGAACAGGGGGGCTTTATCCTGTCCCAATGGAAATCCTTCTATACCTTTCTGGATCGTATTGGCGATGCCTATGACCCCTGTCAGTATGCACTGCGGCGTTTTGTTTTTTCCACAGCCCTGCAATCCTTTCAAAATGTACTGGGAGACGGGGTCAACCAGCATGATCCGGGGCTCTTGCTGCAGGTAGGCCGCTGCTATAAAGGAGTGGGGAACTATGATTTGGCGATTAAGTACCTGGAACAGGCGGCCCGGTTTAAACGGGAGGACGGAGAAACCCTCTCGGAACTGGCGGATGTGAATGCCCTCTTAAACGAAACCAGGGCTGCCAAGGTCCTGTTCCGGGAAGCCTTTTTCCTGGATCCCCAGGGCATAGACCTGCGGTCTATGGAATCGGAGATGATCATCCGGCTGCGGGATTGGGTCAAGGAACTGGGCTATGAGGGAGAAGAACTCGCCGAATGGATCCCGATTTACGGCTGTCTTTTGGGGGTATTTTCGGTTAAACGGGTGTTAAAACAGGTTGAACTGGGGAGATTGAAGCAATCCATTTTTACCTTGGAAAATGAGCTGCGCAACCACCAGGATACCACGATGCTCCTTAAACCGCGGCTTATCAACCGGTATTTTTGGCTCATCGATCACTATGAGCATGTGCGGGAAGATGCCGGCGTGATTGAAGAGACCATGCTTAAAATTAAAGTCATTGATCCGGGGATCTATGAACGGTACCGGAATTAGGATAGACGGAAGGATGCGTGATTTTTCACGTATACCCTGAGGTCTTTTGCAAAACTCGCTTAAGTTTTAAAAAAGACCTTCAGGGGTATGCTAGAAGGAGCAGGATACTGCTCCAGGCTTGATTGTAGTGCCCCTAGGGCGAGGAGTTATGAGATGTCTGAAGCTCTCCTTAAAAACGTACAGGAAATGCTGAATGAAGAAAAGTGGACCCGAGCCACCCTCAGTAATTATTCTACCAACCAGTTCAAGGAGTTGGATCTTATCCTGAAAGAGGCGCTGGAAGCACGCGTATATGATGATCTTAAGAAGCATTGCGATGAACATCTGGTACATACCAAGAACAGCATCATCGCGCTCTATCTTTCAGGAATGATTGCCCTCTCCCGGCAGATCATTGATGATGCAGCCTTGATAAACCTGGTAAGCATTTTTGCGGACAACCATAAATGGAGTATTGTCCGCTACCTCTGTGAACGGATCCTGGATTACGGCGAATCTAAGTTCGCCCTGAGGACCCTGATAGACTGTTATAAGAACGAGAACCAGGAAGAAGCCATTTATGGTATCTGGGAACGGCTGGTCAAGGTGGATCTGGAAGAGGCGGATATCGCCAAATCCTTAGGGGAATACTTTGAAGCCCAGGGGGATAGGGACAATGCAGTGGATTACTATAAAAAAGCCCTGCACCGGTACATCAATAAACAGCTCTTTACCAATGTGAAGGAGATCTGGGAGAAACTCCTGGGCTATTGCCCGGAGGATATAGATTTCTTTCTCCATGTGGAGAAGAAGATCGCCCGAAACATCAGCGAGGATAAGGCGGTGCTCCTCCTCCAGGATGTGTACGCCTCTTGTAGGAAGCGGGAGGATATTAACACCGCCATCAGCATCTTAAAACTGATCCTGCAATACGATGAACGGGATAACCAAGCACGAAAAGAGATCATCGACTGTTTCAGAAAGAAATACGTCCAGCATAGCCAGCTCGAAGAATACATCCGGATCTCCAATCTTTCCCAGCATTGGCGCAATATCCATGAAGCCATCACGGACTTTGAGAAACACATAGCCTTTGATAAGGGCAACTTCGTCTATCACCGGACCTGGGGGGTGGGACGCATCGCCAGTGTGAAGGGGGACGAGATCGTCATTGATTTTGCCAAGAAGCGGGAACATGCCATGTCCCTTAAAATGGCGATTAATGCCCTGCAAACCCTGTCGAAAAACCATATCTGGGTTTTGAAGGCCACCCAGAAAAAGGAAAAACTCCACGAGCGGATCAAAAACGACTTTGCCTGGGCCCTTAAAACCGTGATCAAGAGCTTTGATAATGCCTGTGATATTAAGCGGATTAAAGGGGAACTGGTGCCCTCGGTGCTTTCCATCGGGGAATGGACCACCTGGAGCTCCAAATCCCGGGAGATTCTCAAAACAGACCCTTCCTTTGGGGTCAGCCCTGAAAACATTGATGTCTATACGGTCCGGGAACGGCCTATCAGCATTGAGGAAAAGCTCTATAACGAGTTTAAGGCGGAACGGAATTTCTTTGACCGGGTGGAAACCCTGCGAAACTATGTGGCGCAAAAAGATGCGGAACTGGATTCGGAATATTTTACCGAGATGCTCGCCTATTTTACCGGGTATCTTCGCTCCCCTTCGCAGATCAATGAACAGGTCCTGGCTTCCTACCTCCTGGTAAAGGATCTGATAGCTGTCTATCCCCACCTGGGGAACACCTTATCCTTGAATTTCCTGGATATTTTTAATGCGATTGATGATATACCGATGGTGTTTTCAAACTTGAAGGATACTAAATTAAAAGAGGCCTTCTTGCATCATATCAAGCTCTTTATACCCCACTGGGCAGATGAGTACATCCAGCTCTTTCCCTATGCCCTGCTCAATTCCATCATCGTGAACTTGGAGAAAGCCGGGCATGAAGCTAAGCTGGTCTCTTTGGTGCTCAGTTGTTTTGAAAACTACCGGGACTATAAAGAAGCCACGGTATGGCTGTTCAAAAACAGCAAGGAAAGTCCTTGGTTTAAAAAGGCCGGAATTCCTGAGGAAAAACAGCTCATCACCCTGATCCATATCCTGGATATGAGCTACCGTGACATAGAAAATCACCGGGATACCGCAGAAAACCGGAAGATCAACAAGCAGGTGTATACCCTCTTGTTTAAGGACGGGCTCCTCAGCACCTTTATTGACGGCGCAGATCCCGATACCATCATCCGCATCTTCACCTTCATTAACGATGTGAAGGATCTGGATCCCACGGACAAGTTCAGATTGCGCAACCGCATTCTGGATAAATACCCGAACTTCAAATTTTTCGGAGATGTGGAGAAGACGGTGAGCACCCGTGGACTCATGGTTACGGTTGCCATGTATGAGGAGAAACAACGGCAGCTGGCTCATATCATGAACGTGGAGGTCCCGGCAAATTCCAAGGAAATCGCCTTTGCCCTCTCCTTGGGGGATCTGCGGGAGAATGCAGAGTACAAGGCGGCCAAGGAAAAACAGGAGCTCCTCAATACCACCGTGGCAAGACTCAAGGATGAAATTGAACGGGCCCAGCTCTTTGATCCGGGGACTATCAATACGAACCGGGTGTCCTTCGGGACCCGGGTTACCTTGGTAAACAGCGCCAATGGCGCCAAAGAAGAGTACACCATCCTCGGTCCCTGGGAATCAGACCCGGAGCATAAGATCATTTCCTATCTCTCTCCCTTTGGCATAAGTCTTCTCAATAAGTCCCTGGGAGAACAGTTTGATTTTGCCACCCACGATGAGAAAGTCTCCTATAGGGTGGAATCAATCACCGTGGCATCTTTTTAAGAGGGCGCTTGTAAAGATGCTCAGATTATAACGACGTGAGGTCTATATCCCCTAAGGCACTAAACAGGTAGTACCGTATCTATGAAGAAACTAGTATTGACCCTTATCTGTTCGTTATATATGAGTTTTTTCCTATCCCCTCAGGCGGATCCTTCTGGAGGAAACTCCAGGGAGCCTCGGGATATGGTAGTGCTCTTGGATACCTCATCGAGTATGAGTGATTTTTACCGGGAAGTGAGCGCCTTTATAACCGGGCCTTTGTTGCGGGAATTCTTAGGTCTGGAGGATACCTTTCACCTTATCTCCTTTTCCGATAAGGCCCGCCTGGAGCTCTCCCGGCGTATCGAAGGGCCGGGCGATCTGGAAGTCATCATAGGCCGTATGCTGCTGCTCTACCCCCTGGATCCCTATTCGGATATTTCTGCAGCGCTTACTTATGCTGAAGGCTATGTTTCTTCACTGCCCGGGGGGCGGCCTAAGACCATGCTGTTAATCTCCGATGGGGATCAGAACCCGCCGCCGAGCGCTCCGAACAGCACCGCTTCAGGTCTGCAAAACTTCATGGCAGCGATGCAAAGCCGATTGAGCCGGCGGGGGGTTCACCTGGAGTTCATTAAGGTCCCCGAAGGCATGAGATCCAGGCCCCGTCCTGGGCCTGCGCCGGTGCAGCCTGTCCCGCAGCCTCCAGCTCCGGCTCCCCAGAGCCCCGCCCCGGTACCCTCCCAAGCAAGGCCGGAGCAAAGCCCGCAGCCTCCCCAGGCCCCGGTTCCGGTACTGCCTCAAGCCCAGAATCCGCCCAGCCCTGAGCTGAGCCTTGTGCCCCCGGCATCGGCGCTGCAAATACCCATCCTTATCCCGGAACCGGACCCCTTCATAAGAGCGGAGCCTGAATCAAGCCTGTTGCAGGAAGAGAGTCCCCTTGCGGAAGAGCCGGAGGAAGCGGAAACAGAGAGCCCGCCTTTTACCGGGGAGGCTCTGGCCCCGCCCCCTTTGCAGGGCAGGATCGGTGATGAGCCTGCCCTGCCGGAGGCGGAACCTGCGCTTGAAAGGCCCCTTGAGCGTTCCCCGGGCAGTTCCCGGCTTATTTTTCTCAATACGGGTTTCGGGGTCTTGGCGCTGGGGATCATCCTCAGCCTGTTCGCGGGCAGTTCCCGGCGGCTTCAGGCTACCCCTAACCGGATGCTGGCTCACGGTACGGAATCGCCGGGTTTTGAAGGGCCGCCCATGCTATCCTTGTTTGTGAAGGATCAGAGTACCACCCTCGGCAGGCGGAACCTCCACATGCTGAAAGCAGGGCATTCTTTAAGCCTGGGGGGGGGTAAATCGGACTTTCTTATAGTCCTGGTACCAGTGCCGCCGCATATTGCCCGGGTGTATTTTGACGGGAACGCGTACTTCTTCATTCCCCGAAAGCCCTGGTTCTTCCCGGATATAGGTTCCCAGGTGATTCAGGATTGCCTGGGAAAGACCATACGGATCATCTCCGAGAAGAACTACGAGATCCATATACGGATAGAACGGCGGGAAGACCCTTGGTATGCCTTAAACCGTATGCTTAGCTCCATTACCCTGCCGGGCTAGGATCATCCCTACTCGGGTGGGTTCCCAAACGGGGGCACGGCGGGGCAGCTCAGGGCTTCCCCAAACCGCCGGTACCCCAGGAAATCCGGGAGGCTCCCGCTTCCCTCCTTTACAGAAGGGGAAAAGCATAGTACCGTTAACAAGCGGTAGGAGGAGCGAGTAACTGTTATGATTGATTTGACCATTAATAAACCGGTTCTGGAAAAGAACATCCGCAGGGCCAAGGAGAAGGGGCTTATTATCCCCACCTTCACGCAGATGCAAGACCCCAATCAGATCCCCGGGGCCATCAAGGAAAAGCTGAAAACCATTGGCTTATGGGATGTGGATCCCCTGAATCTCTTCAGAATAAGCTGGAAAAATGAGCCCAAAGCCTGCGGCGGGCTCTACGGAAGGCCCAATATGATTGAACTGCCCCAAAGCCTCACCGGGGTAGCCGCCCGGATCATCTGTATGGTGGGAAAGTTCTTTCCCACGGGCTGTCATAAGGTAGGCGCTGCCTTTGGCTGCCTCGTGCCCCGGCTGGTAACCGGACAATTCGATGCCTCAAGCCAGAAAGCGGTCTGGCCCTCCACGGGTAATTACTGCCGCGGGGGGGCCTTCAATTCCAAGCTCCTGGCCGTGGATTCGGTGGCCATACTGCCGGAAGGCATGAGCAGGGAACGCTTTGACTGGCTTAAAACCATAGCCGGGGAAATCATCGCCACCCCCGGTACGGAATCCAATGTGAAGGAGATCTTTGACAAGACCCATGAACTGAAAGCCACCCGCAAAGATGTGCTCATCTTCAACCAGTTCGAGGAAATGGGGAACTACCTGTGGCACTACCAGGTGAGCGGGAGGGCCATTGCCGAAGCCTTTGAGGGCATCAAAGCCCCGGGAGACTCCTTTGCCGGGGTCTGCCTCTGTTCCGGTTCTGCAGGGACTTTGGGGAGCGGGGATTACCTCAAGCAGCAGTACCCTTACAGTAAGATAGCGGTGGGGGAGGCCCTGCAATGCCCGACGCTCCTTTCCAATGGATTCGGAGCGCACCGGATAGAGGGTATCGGCGACAAGCATGTGCCCTGGGTGCACAATGTGAAGAACACCGACCTGGTCATTGCCATCGACGACGCGGACCCCCTTGCGCTGCTGAGGCTCTTCAACGAAGAAGCCGGTAAAGCCTGCCTGGTGAAGGAAGCGGGCCTAAGCCCTGAGCAGGTGGAGGCCCTTTCCTACATGGGGATTTCCGGTATCGCCAATATGCTGTGTGCCATCAAGTTTGCCAGGTATTATGAGCTTTCTTCCCATGATGTAGTGGCCACGGTGCTCACCGATTCGGTGGACATGTACCGATCCCGCCTTGCAGAGCTCCGGCAGGAATATGGGGAATATCAGCCCTCCCAGGCATCGGCGGACTTTGCGCGGAGCTTACAGGGGATACGGACCGATGCCATGCGGGAACTCTCCTATGCGGATCGCCAGCAGGTGCATAACCTGAAGTACTACACCTGGGTGGAGCAGCAGGGACGGACCGCAGAGGCCCTGGAGGACCAGTGGTATCACCAGGAACGGTCCTTCCTGGGAGTGCAGCGCCAGGCCCAAGCCATTGACGAGCTCATCGGGGCCTTTAATGAGCAGACCGGCCTCTTGGCAGGGCGCTAAGTAGGCGGGCGGAGGGAGCGGCCCTCCACCCGGTACCTACCCTCAAGGATGGATAAGGAAATGGGCAAGGAAAAGAACATAAGCAGCGCGCTGTGTATGAGCTGCGGTGCAGAACATGAGGCAGGGGAGCATACCTACACCTGTAAGAAATGCGGCGGGGTCTTGGAGATCCTCTATGATTACCGGTATATCAAATCCCAGTTGACCCGGGAAAAGCTCATGAACCGGCGGGAGTATTCCCTATGGCGTTATCTGGAGCTGCTTCCCATAGCGGCGGGAAGCAAACTCAGCCCCTTGCGGGTGGGCTGGTCCCCGCTGTACAGGGCAGAGAAACTGGGGGAGCTTTTGGGGCTTACGCGGCTTTACATCAAAGACGACGGACTTAACCCCACGGCCAGCCTCAAGGACCGGGCCTCTGCCATTGCGGTGGTCCGGGCGGCCCATGCAGGGATGACTACCGTAGCCTGCGCTTCTACGGGCAATGCGGCCTCGTCCCTGGCAGGAAACGCCGCGGCTATGGGGCTTAAATCGGTTATCTTTGTGCCGGAACGCGCGCCCCAGGGCAAAGTTACCCAGCTTTTGATCTTTGGCGCCCAGGTTATCAGCGTCAAAGGGACCTACGAGGATACCTTCCGGCTTTCCGCCCAGGCCATAGAGCACTGGGGCTGGTATAACCGCAATGCCGCGATCAACCCCTATCTTTCGGAGGGCAAGAAGACCGTGTCCCTGGAGATTGCCGAGCAGCTTGGCTTCAAGGCCCCGGATTATGTGGCGGTTTCTGTGGGGGATGGCTGTACCATCGCAGGGGTGTGGAAGGGCTTCAAGGACCTCTATGCCTTGGGCTTCATTGAAAGCCTCCCCAAACTCATCAGTGTTCAGGCAGAGGGCTGCTGTCCGGTGAACCGGGCTTTTGCCACCAACACGCCCATTGCATGGATGGAGGAGAACACCCTGGCAGACAGTATTGCCGTGGGGGTTCCCCGAAACGGGGAGAAGGCCCTGGGGGCCATCCGGGAATCTCATGGCTTGGTGGTGAACGTGAGCGATGAGGAGATCCTCCAAGCCATGCGGCTCTTGGGGGCCTCCAGCGGCATCTTCGGTGAGCCTGCCGGGGTAACCGGTACTGCCGGGCTCAAGAAACTGAGCGAACAGGGCCTCATCCCCCATGATGCGGTGGTGGTTTCTCTGGTAACGGGCAACGGGCTTAAGGATGTGGTCTCAGCCCAGAAGACCGCCGGCTCTCCTCTGTGTATTCCCCCGGACTTGAGCCTGCTCACCAAGGCGCTCCAGGCTTAAGTAAAGACGAGGAGCCTTCCAATAAAAAGGGCCGCCCCGCCATCTTAGCGAAGCGGCCTTTGCTTCTAGAACACGATGGTCTGGACAAAATTCCGGGGGGACTTGAGGCTAGTGATAAGGAAAGGAAGTATTTTTTGCTTGACATTCTTTATGTAAGTATTTAGAATACTTTCATGCTTTTGAAACCGGCAGGTAACAAGACAGAACAGGCCCTCCGGCTCACGGCTCACGGCTCACGGCTCACGGCTCACGGCTCACGGCTCACGGCTCACGGCTCACGATTATATTCTATTAAGAAGACGGTGTGTCAAGTACCTAACTGATTCCCCGCTTTTGTATGCGGACAAACCGCAGCTTGATCCCAATCCCCCAAAACTAGGTCAAAGCTACTCATTCGGTGTACCGGACAGGTCAGCCCTTATAATTTTTAAGTCAGGATTTTCAAATCTCAGGTCAGGATTTTCAACTTCTGAGTCAGAATTTTCAAATCCCGGCTCAAAAGTTTCAAATCCCGGCTCAGGATTTTCAATTTCTGAGTCAGAATTTTCAAATCCCAAGTCATTAGTTTCAAATCCCAGGTCAGGATTTTCAATTTCTGAGTCAGAATTTTCAAATCCCAAGTCATTAGTTTCAATTTCCGGGTCAGAAGTTTCAACTTTTGACTCAGCCCTTTCACCGTTTAGGTCATTCGTTTTAACGAATGAAATATTCGTTTCCATATAGAGAGGAGAACGCTATGGCAAAAAACACCGATTGGATGCCGGGACCCCGGACGGGAATCCTGGCAATGTGTCTGAGCTGGATTCTGTACCTGACGGCGGCAAGGCGGACCGCCTGGGGAGTGCCCGAGGCGGAGTTTACGGAACTGGAGAGCCTGTGTTCCACGGCGCAAGACCTGCTCCAGAAGGCGCAAAACGATGCGGAGCGGACCCGCGTCATTACCGTGGAGTGCCAGGAGGCGTTTAAGGCGCTGGAGGCAAAGATGCGGTTCTTCCGGGACCGGTACTTCAAGATACCGCCCCTTACCGAAGGAGACTGGGCCGCTCTGGGCTTCCGCCCCAAGGACACCCACCCCTCGCCCGCTCCCGCCCCCGACGGTGTGCCTGCGGCGTCTTTGAGCTACCCCGGCGGGCCCCACGCCATGACGCTCCATCTGGGACCCCTGGCGGGAACTCTGGAGCTGGCTCCCGAAAGCGACTACGGCTATGTGGTCTATCTGGGCATCATGCCTCCCGGAGGAGCCACCCTGGAACAGGCGGCGTCGGACAAGCACTACCTGATGAAGGTTCCCGCGGACGGGAAGGGCCTTTCGCACTACCGGTTTACCCGGCGGCGTAAGGAGAAGCTGCTGTTTGATGCGGAGGACGCGGGCATGACGGCCTACGTATGCTGCCGCTACGAGAACCGCAAGGGCGAGGCCGGCCAGTGGGGGCCGGTAGCGAGCGCGGTGATTCCGTAATCGTGGATTGCTTCGGGGCAATGCTTTGCGTTGTGCTCGCAATGACGAGGGAGGCGTTGAGGGAAGGGCGTCATTGCGAGGAAAGTGGTAGTCTCATAGCCCAGAGCGGGGATAGGACGAGGGGCGTAGCGGAAAGGTCGTCATTGCGGGGCCAGTGGGGGCCGGTGGCTTCGGCGGTGATTCCGTAATCGTGGATTGCTTCGGGGCAACGCTTTGCGTTGTGCTCGCAATGACGAGGGGGCGTTGTGGGAAAGTCGTCATTGCGAGGGCGAAGCCCGAAGCAATCCTGCCAGCGCGTAGCGCTGGCATTCGGAGTTTGCTACAAACCTACGGTTTGTTTGACGCGGAGGACGCGGGCAAGACGGCCTACGTGTGCTGCCGCTACGAGAACCGGCGGGGCGAGGCCGGACAATGGGGGGGGCCGGTCGCTTCGGCCGTCATTCCATAAGGTGAAGTCCGCTTACGCGGCTATACATACCAGTTTTGCCGGCCGGCATAAAACGCAAAGGAGTTTATCTATGAAGAAAAACAGGATATTTGGCTTGCCGGCGCTTCTGCTGATATTGGGTCTGGTTCTGGCGGGCTGTCCGACTGACGCGGCTGATGGTGGCGGCGCAAAGCAGGAGGATCCGCAGGCTGCCCAGCAGTTGGCGGCGGACATCAACGCCTTCGAAGAGGGAGATGAGATCGCGACGGTGGACGACGCCACGGTAACGCTCGTAGGCAAAGCCGTCGTACCGAGCGCAGGCAATCTCACCGTACCCGCGGGCGTTACGCTTGAGGTGACGGCAGATGGCGCGGAGCTCACGCTGCGCGACGCGACATTGACCGTGAACGGCACGGTGAACGCGGGGCCTGAGCGAGTCCGACTGGCAGGCGATGCAAGTGAGGCGACCATCAAGGGAAGCGGGACCATCCAACTGAAGGGCACGGGGCACCTCCTCGTAGTCCAGGCTGTAAATAATGATAACCCTAACCGGACACTCACCCTTGAGGGCGTTACGCTGGTAGGGGTGGCGGACAACAACGACCCATTGGTAGTCGCGCGGAGCGGCGGTGATGGAAGAACCGGCCACTTTATCATGAAAAGCGGCAAGATTACGGGTAACACCCACATCCGTATTGGCAGCGAGGAGAATAACAATTGGGCCGGGGCCGGCGGCGTGAGGGTGAACGAAGGAGGCACGTTCACCATGGAAGACGGCGTGATTTCCGGGAACACCGCAAAGGGTAGACGCGGCTCAGGCGGCGGCGGCGTACGGGTGGAGCAAGACGGCACGTTCATCATGCAAGGCGGCGTGATTTACGGGAATACCGCTGAAAGCGACGATTGGTCCGAAGGCGGCGGCGTGGGCGTGTGGAGAGGCACGTTCACCATGGAAGACGGCGTGATTTCGGGTAACACCGTAAAAGGCGGCCGCGGCGGTAACGGCGGCGGCGTGGACATCGGCGAAGAGAGCATGTTCACCCTGAAAGGCGGAACGATTTACGGCGATGTCTACGGTCTTCCCGACGGCGCGGATCAAAGCCTTGTCAACATTGTGAGGAGTGGTTACGCGGCGCTGCATGTGAATGATAACGCCACGGCGGCAAATTGGGGCACCGGCGGTACGTATACCAAAGGCGGCGTATCCCAGACCAGCGGCAGCAAGATTGTGCCCTTTAGTAATAACGAAGACGACCGCTATGACGGCGGCACGAGCGACACGCTGATTGCGACACCCGCGAAGTAAGAAGTAAAAGGTAAGAGATGGAGCTGTCCTTCGCGGCTGTGGGGGACAGCCTTTTTTTCACGGGGAGCGCAAAGGCGCCGCATCAACGGCGGGAACAGACCGCGGACGCGGAAACTACACACAGGAGTTTATCAACATGAAAAGCAAGAAGTTTTTGGTTTTGTTAGGAACACTGACAATGGCATTTGGAATTGTGTTGTCTGGCTGCACCAGCCGCCAGCCTTCCCACCGGGTCTGACGCAAACCTTGCCAATGTCGCGAAAGAGAGTGTGTCGCTGAGCGTGTTTAAAAGCACGGCGAAGTGGGGCTCTGGCGGCATTTACACCAAAGGCGGCGTGTCCCCCGGACCGGCAGCAGCGACATTGCCGAATTCAACGGCGACCCGACCATGCCAGCACGGAGGACACGCTGATTGCGGTGCCCGCGAAGTAATACCGTAGGTTTCCAGGGCTTGAAAAAATGCGGTTGGAGGGTGGCATGGGAATGGAGCGCAGCGAAACGGCCTAGGCGAATGGAACCCCGATCAGCCTACTGGCGGCGAAGCGTAAACAGGTCTGGTATACGCAGTGCGGGCGTACACTGTTATTATTTCTTTTCATCATCACTAACTATTGCAGTCAATAACAGGTCAATTTCCTCCTGAGAAAGAACTTCTGTTACTCTCTTGTTTTCCTTAATACCATTATTTTGTTTAATATTTATATTTGATTGATATTTATATTCTACAATATTAATTTCAATAAGTATTTTCAAATTATAAACATTTTTTAAAAATAGATTTATCATTTTACAAAAAATGTTAGCCTCCATTTTGCATAACGGGATTGTTTATGCGCCCCAGCTACGCTAGAGATGCCGCCGGTAAGCGGGGTTTGGGGAGGGAAAGTCATTGCGCTATCTCTCCTCCGAAAGGGGGAAGCCGGGCGGCCCAGGGGTCAGACTTGCTTGCAATTCCACGTCTTCCCCAGCGGAACCAGGCCGGAGGACGGGAGAGGGTCCGGCCTAGCCTCTGTCTGGGCTCTGAGGTAAGCCGGTCTCTGTTTCGGCCCATTCCCTGCATAGAGCCCGGTATTCCTCCAGCGTTTCCGCATGAACCAGCTTATTCCGCAAAAGCGCACCTCCCGGCACGCCCTTGGTATAGGCACAAAAGTGTTTTCGCATTTCCCGGCACGCCCTTTTCTCTCCCCAATCCTGAGCTAACAACTGCATGTGGCGTAAGCCAGTGCGAAGCCGTTCCGCTGCTTCTACTGGGGTATTATAGGAACCGGTCAATAAGAGGGATCGAGCAGCACGAAAGATGAAGGGGTTCCCCAGGGCGCCCCGGGCAAACAAGACCCCGGCACAGGCCGTCTCCCGGAGCATTCTTTCCGCGTCTTCCGGAGAAAAAAGATCCCCCGACCCGGCCACCGGGACCGCAAGCCGGGAAACCAGGTCTTTGATGTGAACCCAGTCGCTTTTCCCGCCATACCCCTGCGCCCTGGTCCGGGCATGAAGGCTCACCATGACCGCACCGGCTTCTACGGCAATCCGGGCGCAGGTCTCGTAATTGATGGATGCCTGGTCCCAGCCGGAACGCATTTTTACCGTAACCGGTACAGCCTGTAAATGATCCCGGGAAGATCGGACCACTGCCTCCACAATACGGCCCAGTAAAGAGGGCTGCCGCATCAGGGCCGAGCCTGCCCCGGTCTTGACCACCTTAGGAACCGGACAGCCGCAGTTGATGTCCACTGCTTCAGGGTGGTACGGGGCCAATAAGGCCGTAGCCTGGTACATCACCTCAGGATCCGCTCCGAAAAGCTGAATAGCGTAGCGCTCCTCCCTATCGGCCCGACGCATGAGAGGTTCTGCCCTTACCCGGTTCCGTATGAGGGCCTCGGCGGAAATAAGTTCGGTGCAGGTGAAGTCCGCCCCCTCTTCCACACAGAGAGCCCTGAAGGCTCGGTCGGTATACCCTGCTATGGGTGCAAGAAAGAGATTGCCCGGAACCGTGAGGGAACCTATTACAAGCGGATGGTAGTAGCTCATCCTGACTCGTTAGGCAGTCCGAAAAACCTATTGGCATTCTCCCAGAGCGCAGCGGCCAGTTCCTCATCCCCGATGTCCAGCATATCCGCCAAAAACCGGGCGGTCAGGGGGAGATACTTGGGCATATTCCGCTTGCCACGATAATCCGCAGGCACCATGAAGGGACTCTCGGACTCGATAAGGATCCGTTCCACGGGAAGCACTGGTATCGTTTCATGAAGGTTCCTCGCATTCCGGTACGTTAAATTCCCCGCAAAGGAAAAATAGAGATTCAGCTTCAATGCCTTTTTGGCATATTCCGCATCCTCCGAATAGCAATGCAGAATGCCCCCTTTGGGAGGCAGCCGGTCCCGGAGTATCTCTAACACATCATGCCCTGCGTCCCGGTTATGGATGATCACCGGCTTATTGAGCTTGTTGGCCAGATCGAGCTGGGTAATAAAAAGCTCTATTTGGGATTTCTTATCCCCGAATTTACGGTAATAATCCAGACCTATTTCGCCGATAGCCACCACGCGGGGAAGGCGTAGGCTTTGTTCGATGGTCTGCACCCAAGCCTTACCGGGATTCTGCACTTCCGAAGGAGAAACCCCTACAGCATGATACACATTCATTGCGGATTTAAGGTTCCCATAGACCCTCACAAAATCATGCAGACTGTTACAGATCGAAATCAGCCGCGTCACCGAAGCCTGACGGGCTTCCTGAATAACCATAAGCTGTTCAATAGGGTCGTCGCAAATGAGCCCTATATGGGCATGAGTATCAAAATATTGCATGGCTAAAGTCCAAAAGAAATGATTATAGTTTTTCTAAACTAATTGCTCTAAGTATAATAGAGCTTTTTTTTACCGTCAACTCATTTATGGCAATTTGCAGGATAAAGGCAGGGTGTATACGAAGGTATTGTGAGAAATAAACAGGCAAGTATACTACACCTATGCGTAATAACCTTACCAAAGAATTAGCTGTCTGCGGTTTTAACGCCGTATCAGCCCTTGGGTCAGTGCACCCGAAAACCATCAATAGGCTTTTTCTCCGGGAGGATCGGCTTCCGGCATTTACCCCGATATGTAAGCAACTGGCCCAGCGAAAACGGCCCTATAAGAT
Source organism: Treponema sp. (assembly GCA_031282065.1). Taxonomy (GTDB): domain Bacteria; phylum Spirochaetota; class Spirochaetia; order Treponematales; family Breznakiellaceae; genus JAIRLU01. Next base: position 47,294 of record JAITEL010000105.1, on the reverse strand, counting down.
CTGCGATAACGAAGAACTGGAACGGATCTGCAAGAGTAAGCATCATCAGGGGGTGGTGGCCATGATCGAGGAACCCCAGATACCTGCGGTCCATAGAGAGGACTTAGCTATTTGGGCCGGGGAGGGTAAAACCGGCCTGGTCCTCCATGACCTGGGGAATGCTCATAATCTAGGGGCCATAGTCAGGTCCGCGGCCTTTTTTGAGGCCCATTTTATCGTACTTTCCGGAACCTCCCCAGATGCCCTGGTGAGTACCAGCGCCTACCGGGTTGCCGAGGGAGGGATGGAACATGTGGCATTCAGGCATGTGCAGGATACCCTGGGGTTTCTCAAGGCTGCCTCCAAGTTCCTCATCATCATAGGGACGGATCTCAGAGCTCGGCAGCGGATCCAGGATCTGGATACCATCATCCAGGACCGCATGCAGGCACTCAAAGCCTCCGGGGCAAAGCTCAGGGGAGTCCTGCGGCCTAGCATAGTCTTGGTGGTGGGTAATGAAGAGACCGGCCTCCCCAAGGAGGTGAAAGACCTCTGTTCGGTCCTGGTCCGTATTCCAGGAACCGGCGTCTTGGAGAGCCTTAATGTGGCCCAGGCAACGACCCTGTTCCTCCATGCCTTGTATCAGGGGTAAAGTGTGGGGTGGATCGGTAGGGAGATGGGACAACAGAACCCCTATTATAGGTGAAGGATATGAAATTTAGTCATTGATTTATCATTCCTTGCCGATAGAATAAATATATGAAACGAATTATTGCAATAATGATAACCGGTTTGGGGTTTGTCCTCGTCTGTATAGGCCAGACTCAACCCGCTACGAGCGGGTTCCGGCAGGAAGGGATTGCATCTTATTACGGGGATGAATACGACGGTCTGAATACGGCATCAGGAGAAAAGTATGATTCGACGAAATTCACCGCTGCCCATCCGAGCCTACCGTTTGGTACTATCCTTACCGTTACCAATACCCAGAATAATAAGCAAGTGATTGTACGGGTTAATGACCGGGGGCCTTCTAAGCCGGTCCGGATCATTGATGTTTCCAAAGCAGCCGCGGAACAGTTAGACATGCTGATCACTGGCACTGCTCCGGTGATCATAGAAGAGAGGATCCCCTCTTCTGCGGTGGCATCTGCGTCCTCTTCTGTTTTACCGAGTTCTAGCACACCAAGCATAGCATCGAGTCCTCAAAATACCAGTACGCCGAGTGAGAATCTTCTTCCTCCTCCTTCCTATGCGCCAAACCGCTCAGGCTCTATCGCCGCGGAGATTAAACCAAGTATACCTCTTGCAGGAACCGGTAAGCGGTACCGTATTCAGGTTGGAGCGTATAAAATCGTCCGGAATGCTATGGATGCATTTGATAAACTGAAGAGCACCGGTCTCAATCCTGCCTATGAAAGAAACGGCGACTACTACAGGGTTGTACTTGCCGGGATCAATGCAGATGACGTCCAACTCGTAGCGGAAAAACTAGGTACCGCGGGCTTCCGGGAGGCCTTGATTCGGGAAGAACCCTAGGGGGCACCGTGAATATAAACAACTTGCTTCCGGGACTATGGGACCCGGAAGGATCATCTTGATACTAAGACTTTCTAGAATGAACTATTGTGCTTTAAGTTGTTGTATATAAAACTAGGCTCGCACGGAAAAATAGCCCGGGGAGAGATATTACTCCTCTTTTCTATCTTTACAGGCTTTACAATCTTGAGCAATCCAATTCGTTACACAATCATCGCAGAGTGAACATTGCTTACAATCTCCATATCTGACGTTTTCTTCTAAAATAGTTTTTCCGCAATTCTCGCAAGCTACTTCAGCCATAGTATACTCCTCTACCCCTACCTATAGATGAGGCTACTTCAAAATACCAAATTTTGAAACTAGCTCAGGTTACTTAATTATTATATTGTATAGGGTACCGGTTTCTTGATTAATCGTCAAGGGACATGCAAAAAGAAGCAGCGGAAGGTACTCTTGAACACTAAGGAAATGGAATGATGAACGATACGACCACTTTACAACAAGCCAACGGAGCCAGCATGGAGAAATTCCTTATCTTTACCATACAGGAAAGATTGTACACCCTTCCCTCCCGTATGATAAATGAAGTGGCAGCTTATGATAAAGCCTATCCTCTACCCTTGCTACCTGAGTATGTAAAGGGTATTATTAACCGCTATTCCGTACCCTATGCGCTCATTGACCTGGGATTGTTCATGCTCAAGACTCCCTCGACCTTGTCCAAAGTAGTGGTACTAAAAGAATCGGTGGATAAATTGGCCTTTATGATTGACGATGTGGTGGATATTGTGGATGTACCGGTGGGGAACATATTGAAGGTTGAACAGGGTACGGAAAACCAGGATACTACTGCGGTTATTGATGCCTCTTTTGAATGGCACCAGAGAGATGTATTTATTCTGAGTATTCGAGAGATTATTAACCGGATAAAGAAGGATTTTGAGGCATGAGGATGCTCTAGGATATATGAGAAATTTTTTATGCACCTTTGAGGGTATCTTCTTAGGGTTTCCTTCGGAGTGTGTAGCAGAGATCATACAGGTCTTCCCGGATATTCATGCGCTGATAGAGACCAAGCCAGATAAGGGAGCGGTGTTTCTCTCACTCCCCCGGTTTTTCTGCAGAGCAGCTGTGCCCGCTCCCCACGGGATTTGCTTGAAACCGCTCGCCTACCCGGAGACGTCGGTCGGGGCACTGCGGGAATATACCGGGCTTGAGGCCCCTCGTGTGGTGCTGGTTACCACCGCGGTAGAAACGGAAGCGGATATTCCCCCTGAAGCAATCCGGGAACTTCCCGCCTTCATCGGGCTTCCGGGAAGACTACCCTTTCTGAAAGGCGTATCCTTTACCGGTATGAGGATGACGGCCTTCATTGACCCGGTTTTGCTGGTTTCCCAATTCTTGAGGCACAGGGACCGGGGATTATGATTAGTGTCCTCGTGGTAGATGATAATCCCTTGACCCGAAGCTTTCTCAAGGATTTTTTTGAAAGGGATAAACGGTTTACCGTCATTGGCGAAGCAGGGAATGGCTTTGAAGGGGTGCAGCAAACCCGGTCCCTGAACCCAGACCTGATTACTATGGATCTCGATATGCCTGGTATGTCAGGACTTGAGGCCATCAGCATCATCATGCGGGATATACCAACCCCGATTGTGGTAATCAGCTCTCAAGACAGTGCCAAGATAGTCTATGAAGCCACGGTAAAGGGCGCCCTCGAATTTTATCCTAAGCATATTTTCACCCCATCCATGAGTCACTCACAACGCCAGGATATTTATGAAACGCTCAACCGTATTTCGGGGATCAAGCGCAAAAAACACAGAGGCCCTGATCCTACTTACGGGTCATCTCAGGGAAAGCTAGTATACCGTCCCATTCGCGGAGTGGTCATCGGGGCTTCTACCGGCGGCCCTAAGGCCCTCATGGAGGTATTTGCGGGGATTCCCAAAAATTTCCCGGTGCCGATTGTAACGGTACAGCATAATTCCTCAGGGTTCGATAGAGGGTTTGTACAATGGATACGGCGATACACAGCCCTGGAGGTAGAGCTTGCGGAGCATGAAGCGGTGTTCCATGCAGGAACGATCTATATTGCCCCTACGGATAAACACCTTATTATGACCGGTAAATATCTGATCCTCGAAGACGGTGAGCCGGTCCAAAACCAGAAACCTGCCGTGGATAGGCTGTTTCAGAGCGCTGCCGGGGTCTTTGGCCGGGGGGTAATCTCGGTGGTCCTCACCGGTATGGGGAGGGATGGGGCTGCAGGTACCGAGGCCGTCCGAAAAGCCGGGGGCATTACCATTGCCCAGAACGAAGAGAGCTCCTTGATTTACGGTATGCCGAAATCAGCCATAGAAACCGGGTGTGTGGATATGATTTTGCCCCTGAGCGATATAGCCAAATGGCTTATCGCCTTAACCATGCCTCAAGGAGGACTATAGGATATGGAAAGGGGATCCCCGGTTTATATGAAGGAAGCTCAGTTCGATGATCCGCTTCTATGCCAGCTTTATGAGCAGGTGGAGCATACCCTGGGGATTCGGGCAAGCCCTGAGGCTCTGGTGCATTTGAGGAACTATCTCAAGCAGATCCCCAACCGGGCAGCTCAGCATGAAGCCCTTCCTGGACTGTCCGGGGACCGGGAAAGGTATGGGTGTATTTTTTCCTCTCCTGAAGCCCTCTTTGATCTGGCCCGCTTGCTTACGGTGAATGAAACGTATTTTTTCAGGGAGCAGGTACATTTTTCCGTGTTACTTAAAGAACTCTTGCCCAGGCTTTCCACCTTAGGCCGTCCTGTGCGGATCTGTTCTGCCGCGACTTCTATAGGCTGCGAGGCCTACAGTATTGCCATGGTGCTGGACTATTATAAGCAGCTCTCAGGGCCCAGCTCCTTTTCCTGGGAGATCGATGCCTTTGATATAGACCAGGATGTGATTGAGACGGCCGGCAGGGGGTACTACAGGGCCAATGCCTTTCGAGAGGATGGGACTCAATGGAAGTTTCTCCTGGACCGGTATGTATCAGTTATCGGGGGGAAGTATCGGGTTGATCCCCGGCTGAGAGACCACATTCGTTTTTATCTGCATAATATTATGGACGGCCTTTCTCCCCTATCCTATGATCTGATTTTTTTCAGGAATGTCTCCATCTATTTCTCTGATGAAAGCCGTAGCAAGGTTATGACTATCCTGGCGGATGCGCTTATCCCACAGGGGTACCTCATGGTGGGCATATCCGAAACTGCCGGAATAGTGCATCCCCTGCTGGCTCATTGTTTCAAAGAAGATGCCTTTTACTTTCAGAAACGGGCTGAAGAAGCGGTGAAGTCCCAGAAGGTTCCGCAGGAGACGGGGAGCCTTCGGGTAGTACCCAAGCCCCAGCAGCTACGGTCCTGGAAAAAAGGGCTTACCATAGAACCCCTTTGTATTGCAGAACTGATCGCCGATGATCCGGCAGCCCGGCGTATCACTGAAAAAACCCTGGCATTCCTTTCAGCAGTACCCGCTGAAAGGGACGGCTGCGGGCCTACCCTTGATGAACCGGGGAATAACCATGATAATGAGGAAGAAAAGAACGTAAAGAGGACCCCCCAGGATAGCTTTGAGGGGCTGGTCTGTATGGGTAATGAACTTATCACAGCGGTTATCGTGTTGATCAATCAAGGGGATTTTTGCAGGGCCGATCGTCTGCTGGCATTTATTGAGCGGTACGATACGTCAGCGTATACGCATTTTCTCCGGGGGGAATATTTTTACCTTAAAACCAAAGCCGTGGATGCGGAATCTTCCTATAAAATGGCGATCCAGCAAGACAAAACCTTTTGGCCTGCTTTTTACCGTCTGAGCTCCCTGGCTGCACCGGGAAACCCGCTCCGGTATGTATACAAAATCAACCAAGCCTTAGAAAGCATTGCGCAAGGTAAGGAACGGGGGTATGAAGTGTTTATTGGAGGATTTTCACCGGATTATTATCAGCGGGCCTTGGAGCAGCAACGAACCCAGGGCTTACGTAAGCATCATGAACACCGGTAGGTGTAGTTATAGAGAGATTCTAAGCCTGTGTTGGAACCCTTCAAACCGGGTGCTTAAAGCACTTTGAACAGGGCGGTTCAAACACCTTGAACAGGGCGATTGGAACCCTTCAAAGATGATAAGGAGTAGCATATGAAAATCGGTACTAAGCTTATGATGATCATCATCAGTTTGAACCTCTTAGGAATCGGTATTTTGGTCTTTACCTTGCTTCAGATTTCGCAGCACCAGATTACCGCCTTGATAAAGAGCGAAATCACGAACCTGGTAGAAGAGAATTCCCTGCGAGTTCGGGTATGGTTTGCCTCACATGTGCATACCGCCCGGGCTTTGTCAAAGATGATGTCCCAGTATGAGCAGGTAGATCGGCTCGATCGCCGCCGCTATTTTCTGGCCATGCTGAGGGGAATACTTGAAGGAAACACGGACATGACCGCTGCCTCGGTTGCATGGGAACCGAACCTTCTGGACGGCCAGGATGACCGGTATCGCAATACCCCAGGAAGCGATAATACCGGCAGATTCATCCCCTACCTGGTGCGAACCCAAGCGGGTATCCAGCTGGAACCTTTGCTGAATTATGAAACCCCCGGAGAGGGGGATTATTACCTCATCGCAAAACAAACCGGCAGGGAATCCCTGATGGACCCCTATTGGTACCTTATTCATGGGGAGAACCGCCTCGTCACCACGGTAACTGTGCCGATTAAACAGGATGACCGGTTTATAGGGGCTGCGATCATTGATATTGATATAGCGAATATCCAGGCTCAGATCCAGCAAATACAGCCCTATGAGGGCAGTGTGGCCATGCTCTTCAGCAATGGCGGCGTGGTGAGCGCTCATTTTGATGAATCCCGGCTGGGGAAATCCATGCAGGAGACCGAAGCAGATATTGCCGGCCCCTATTTGCCGGAACTTATGGCAGCGGTACACCAGGGCAAGGCGTTTTCCTTTACCAATTATGTGCCCGCGTTACAGACGAATATGCAGTTCTACTGCGGCCCTTTCACGGTGGGAGAGACCGAACGTCCCTGGACCTTGATGATAGGTATCCCCACCCGTATTATCGTCATGCCGGTATACCGGATGCTCTTGGTGAGCATCATCATTATCGTGGTGATGATACTCCTGGTAGCCGCGGGGGCCTTTATCATAACCCGTTCCATCAGCAAACCCATCAATCACATGGCGGCTATTTTAGGGGATATCCGGGAAGGGGACATGACCAAGCATCTGGATATTCACAGTAACGATGAAATTGGGGATATGACCACTTCCTTTAATGCCACCCTGGATAAAATACGGGAACTTATCATGGGTCTCAAGGAGAAGGCCCTTTCCCTATCGGATATGGGTGAAGATATGGCTACCTCTGCCAAAGAGATTAGCACCACCGCCAATGAACAGTCGGCCAGTGTCTCCGAGATTGTCAGCACTATGGAGGGGAGCAAGAACCTTTCCGAACAGATGGCTGCCAAGACCGAAGAAGTGGCCCACCTGGCCATAGAGACCCAAGGGCTCAGCCAAAAAGGAGCGGACCTACGGGATGCCAATGAGCAGATGATGGAGGATATCCAAAACCAGAATTCCAAGATTATTTATGAGATTAAAAACCTGGTGGATATGATCAAGCATATCAATGATGCCATCCGAATCATCGACGGCATTGCGGATCAGACGAAGCTCATTGCCTTTAACGCGTCCTTGGAGGCGTCTTCTTCAGGGGAGAGCGGGGCCCGCTTCTCGGTGGTGGCCAGCGAAATCAGGCGTTTTGCCGATAATGTGGTGGATTCCACCCGGGGCATCAAGCTTAAAATCGAAGAGGTGCAAAGCGCATCCCAGACCTTAATCACCGAAGCCTTTAACGGCTCAAAAAAGATCGAGCAAGGGTATGACCACATGAGCGCCCAAAAAGCGGTGTTTGAAGCGATTGTGGAAACCGCGCAGAATGTGGCGACCCGATCCCAGCAAATTTCCAATTTGAGTAAACAGCAGGAATATGCCTCCGCTCAGATCTTTGAGGCCCTCAAGGAAATATCCGCGGGGGTACAGCAATTTGTGGTGGCTACCGTCTCAACCTCGAAAATAGCGGATACCTTAAACACCATGTCTACGGGATTACAGAAGGCTATTGAGCAATACCGGACCGAATAAAAGGAAAAAGCATGATACGAGCTGCGGACTGCATCCGGCAAGAAAAAGGGACCGGTGAGTTGGTAATCACCTATTTTCGGGTATCCCTGGGGATCCTGTACGGTATTGGTACGGGGATCATGGCGGTGAGGTCTTATCGTAGCGGCGCCCCCTTGAGCATGAGCGCGTATATCGTACCCGGTGTTTTTCTCATCTACACGCTGGCCGTGTTCTTCTATATCCGTAAACGCCCCCTCCTTCGGCCTTGGGTGACTTACGGTACCACTTTTTGGGATATAGGGCTTCTGTCCTGCCTGGTTACCAGCGGATTCGCCCAACAAGTGGTACCGCTGCGTACCCTGCTCACCGTGCAGCCAGCCTTTTATGGTATCTTCATTATGCTCGGTACCTTGCGTTACCGGCGTGCCTGGGGGGTATCTTCGGGCAGTATGGCCATACTCTGGTACATCGGTACAGCAGCCATCCTTAATGCCTCCTCTCCGGGGGGCTTCCCCCATGAAGGGCTTGGCCTGGGGGCGCTGCTGCTCTTGTTCATGGGCTTCATCAGTTCCCTTATCGCAGCACAGTACCGCCGCCTCTTGCAGCAGGTGGCGGAGGGTGAACGTAAAACCGCAATCACCGAAGCAGTCCTGCAAACGGTTATGCAGACCAGGGAAATCGCGAAAACCATCCGCAATTCAACCAATGAAATTTCCCGCTCCTCCAAGGAGCTCTGTACTACCGCCAATAGTCAGGCGGCAAGCGTGGAAGAGATAGCCCGGACCATTGACGAGAATGCCAAGATTGCCACGGATATTGCGGATAAGACCGGCAGTGTTGCCACGATTGCGGCGAAAATGGAAGATGACGTTATCACCGGATTCTCGGTGCTTAAAAACAATATCAAAAAGATGGGGGATATTAAAAACAAAAACGACGGGGTCATAAACGGGATTGTGCTTTTGGGGAATAAGATCGCCAAGATCCGTGATATCGTACGGATCATCAATACCATTACGGACCAGACCAAGGTCATTGCCTTCAATGCAGCCCTGGAAGCGGCAAGCGCCGGGGAAACGGGAAAACGTTTTGCCGTAGTGGCAGGAGAGGTGAACCGTTTGGCCGATGATATTGCCAATCTTACCAAACAGATTAGAGAACAGGTTGAAGAGATCCAAAACTCCTCCTCTTCCCTGATCATTTCCAGTGAAGAAGGAGCGGATAAAATAGCCGAGGGGTATAAACTCATCAAAGATCTGGAAGACATCTTTAAGGAGATCCGTTCCGGGGCGGAAATTACCTCTCATCAGGCGCAGACCATCACGGTCTCCACCCAAAAACAGCGCAAGTCCAGTGAACAGATAACCCTGGCCATCACCGATATATCCCGAGGGCTCAATAATTTTCTCCATTCCACCGAGGTGGCCACCTCTTCGGCGGAACGGCTCACCGAGCTTGCCCATACACTGGAATCGGTATTAAACCGCGAACAAGAGTCAAAAGCCCATGGGGATCAATAAAGAAAAATACATCGGTAAATTTATCGATGAAGGCATAGAAAACATTGCGGCCGTGGAAACCCTCTTGTTTGATGTGAAAGACGGGGGTTCCCTGGAAGATGACTTCGTAAGCCTGCTGCGCAGCCTGCATACCCTTAAGGGATCTGCCCGGATGCTGGAATTTATCCATATAGAAGCCGTGGCCCACGCCTTGGAAAGCGTATTCATCGCGGTAAAAGAACAGCGCATTACCTTCTCAGACAAGGCCCTGCGCTTGAGCCTGGCTTCCCTGGACCTGCTCAAGGCTGCCTTCGTATCCATACAGCAAACAAAGACCGATGCCGTCGAAACCCAGGCCTTTGAACAGGCCCTGGCCGCGCTGGCGGCCAATGAAGATTTTACCGTCCCCAGCCCGGAAAAGCCCGAAGCTCCCCAGGCCCCCCAAGCTCAGCCAAAGGAGGCCGCTCCAAACGAAACAAAACGGGATCGCATAGAAGAACTCAAATCCGAAAGTATCAGGATACCCTTACAAAAAATAAACGATATTATCAAGTATATCGCGTCCCTGCAGGCCCTGGAGATAAGCGCCAAGAATATCTCCCGGGAGGCCGAAACGGTCCATGAAGCATGTACCGAATTCTTGAAGATGGTCATCGCGGAAAATCAGATAAACTCCCCCCTGGTAAAAGAATTCCGCCGCTTGGAACAGCTTATCCGAAAAATCACCTCTAAAATGAAGAACCACGCCATTGACGTGGGGAATCGTACCAAAAGCGCCTATGACAGCGTCATTTCCCTCAGGATGCTGCCCCTGTCCACGGTTTTGGACGTCTATCCCCGGTACGTCTTTGAGATTGCCTCGGAACTGGGTAAGCAGGTGCAGTTAGACCTGGAAGGAGCGGAAAACGAGATCGATAAGAATATCATCGAAACCCTCTCGGAGGTCTTTCTCCATACGGTCAGGAACGCCATAGACCACGGCATAGAAAGCCCGGAAGAACGCCGGAAAGCGGGAAAACCGGAGAGCGGACGGCTCAGCATTCACTGTATCCGTGAAAGCGGAAGCATGAAGATCCGCATCGCCGATGACGGCCGGGGCATTAATACTGAGGCCATCAGAAAAAAAATCCTGGAACGGGAACTCCTCCCGCCGGAACACGCGGCCAACCTGAGCCGGGAAGAACTCATCAACTATATCTTTCAAACCGGGTTTACCACGTCCTCCCGGGTAAGTACCGTGTCAGGCCGGGGCGTGGGTATGGATGCGGTGCGCAGCAGCGTTGAACACATGAAGGGCAGCATCTTCGTGGAAAGCAGCCCGGGGAAAGGAACCGCCTTTATCATTCTGGTGCCCCTGTCTATTGCCTCCCTCATAGGGTTTCCGGTGAGCTGCGGGGAAATGAAATGTATCATTCCTGCGAACTTTGTGGATACGGTTCTGCTGGTCAACCAGGACGCCATCATCACCGTGGTGGATCATCCGGGGATCAAATTCAGCAACCATATCGTTAAACTGTACTACCTCAACCAGCTCCTGCGTATTGGGAGCGCGGAGCAGCCTCAGGAACAGGAGACCCTCTTTGTGGTCATCCTCAAGGCCTATGATGAAATCATTGCCCTTGCGGTAGACCGGATCAGTAACATGCGCTCGGTGATCCTCAAATCCATGCCTTCTTTTATCGAGGAGATGCGTGTCTTTTCCGGGGTGGTCCTCAGTGAAGATTACGAGATGGTACCGGCCCTCCATGTACCCACCCTCATTAAAATGACCAAACGGATGAGCGTGTGGGATCTCAAAAAACGGCATATAGATCATGAAAAGGTGCGCAAGGCCATTCTGATTGTGGATGATTCCCTGCCTACCCGGGAGATTGAACGGGACATACTCCTGGCAGAGGGCTATACCGTAGATACCGCGGCGGACGGTTCTCAGGCCCTTATGGCGGCAAAGCATACGCACTATGATTTGATCTGTACAGACCTCAATATGCCGCAGATGGATGGATTTATGCTTACGGAAAACATACGGAAGAACAAGGACCTGGCAGGGATTCCGATCATCGTGATTTCATCAAAATCCAGTGAAGAGGATCAGAAACAGGCGGCTCTGTTGGGGGCCAACCGGTATATCATTAAGCATTCCTTTAACAACCATAATTTGATTACCGCGGTGCGGGATCTGATTGGAGCAGCTCATGGCTGAGGCTATACCGGAAACGGGCAAGCGGATAGTGGTGTTTGAAGATTCGGATATCTTTGCGGATATCCTTTTGGAAGTCTTACATGAAGCAGGGTATCAAACCCGGCGGGCGGTCAATGGCTTTGAGGGAATCAAGCAGGTCTATCAATTCCTTCCCCACCTCATCATCACGGATATAGAAATGCCCCTGTTTAAGGGGTATCAGGCCACACGGCTCTTAAAATCCCGCAAGTATACCAAGGCGATACCCATCATCATGCTTACCGCGTTGAACGAAACGAAGGACCGCTTCTGGGGAGGCCAGGCAGGGGCGGATTGCTACATTGAAAAGTCCCCGGACAATTTCGCTGCCCTCAAAGAGCAGATCCATCTCCTGCTCTCCGCGTTTCAAGACATTGATCACCGGGCCATTGAAAAAGAGGGAAGGCGGATCAACGATACCACCCTTATCGAGATGGTCAATAACCTCTTGGATACCAAGCTCTTTCAAATGACCATCATCGGGATGCTGGCGGAACTATCCAGCAAACTGGAGTCCCTGGAAGATATCCTTAAGGGGATATTTGAATTATTGACCTATATCTGCGAGACCGGAATAGCCTCGGTTATGATCAAGAGCAGCCCTACCACCCTCTTGGTCTACACCAGCAATAGAGCCGCCTACGCCGCCTCCATTGCGGATGATTTCACCGCGATTACCCGGGCGGATTTCCAGGGCCTGTTCCCGGACTTTAAGGTGCTCTCCCTGCATAACAAGGATTTTGCCCTTCCCGGTTCGTACCGGAAGCGGATAGAATCCTACCTCTCCATCCCCTTGTCCATAGGGGGGGAGCGCTTTGCCACGGTGAATATGGCCAATTCGATTAAAGACTACTTCTCGCCGGTCATACAGGAAAATCTCGGCATCTTTTTGGCTGCGGCAGCCCCTATTATTGCCAATGCCCTTTCACTGCGCCGGCTTGAAGCATTACAGGTAAAAACCCGGACCGCTTTTGCCCGGTATGTCCCTATTGAGGTGATGGATGAGATCATTGATACGCCATCCCTCGCCTTAAGCCAGAGTGAAACCCGGAACGTGGCGGTGCTTTTTTCGGATATACGCAATTTCACCAAGATTTCCGAGCATACCAATGCCCAGGATATCGTTACCTTTTTGAACGCCTACTTTGCCCTTATGGGTAACAAAATTATCGCTGCCGGGGGAAACATCGATAAGTTCATAGGGGACGCCATCATGGCTGTCTTCGGCTCGCCCAAAACCCTGCAGGATGCCCCGGCTTGTGCCATTCGTGCGGCTCTGAGCATGATACAAGCCCTCTCCCGGGTGGACACCTCGAAGATACGCCTCCCGGAAAGCGGTTTTGCCGTGGGCATAGGGCTTAATTACGGGAAATCCGTGGTGGGGAACATCGGTTTCCAAGATAAACAGGACTACACGGTCATAGGGGATACGGTAAACCTTGCCTCCCGGCTGGAAGAGCTGAGCAAGGTCTACCGGCATCCGATTATGGCGTCCGCTGCGCTGTACGAGGCGGCTAAGCACCGTTTTATTTTTAGAAAGTTCGACAGCGTCCAGGTCAAAGGGAAGGAAGAGCCGGTGGAGCTCTACGGGGTCTATGCCGTGTACAGCGATGACTCCCGGGCAGGGGACCTGCCCCCCTGCCTCGTGCTTAACCGGGAACTTCTGGCTCACTACAACAAGGGGCTTAAGCTCTATGCGCTGGAGGAATGGGAAACCGCAAGGCAGTATTTTTCCCAGGCGCTCAGCCTGGATACCGGTGATTACCCTTCCCGTTTATATATGGAACGGATCGCAGCGCGGCCGGGGGGCGGCACTTTTTGAGATAGCCCTGATATGCCGCGGCAGACCGGTAGTACCCTTCAAGACCCTTAAATGAGGAGGCTTCATCACACCGGTAGAGTTCCAGGAGGGTGGGAAACAAGGGGGATGCAAGGATATCCCGGTGCTTATGCAAGGGGACGCGGGGCAGGGCAGCAGGCAGCATGTGGTTTCTCACCAGGTACCGTATATCGTTAATGAGGGCCTCATCAAATCCCAGGCGCGTGAGGAAGCGGGAGGCAAGCTCGGCCCCCAGCTCTGCATGGCTGGCAAAGGGATGCTTCCCCCTCGCGGCGGAGAGGGGTTTTCCCACATCGTGGAGCAAGAGGCCCAGGGAAAGGCGGAAATCATACCGCGGCTCTTTAGGGCTTAGGGGTTTGCGGTAGCGGAAGGTTTCCAGGGTATGGTTCCAGCCGTTTCCTTCAGGATGACATTCTTTGCTGTGATCCACCTCGTCCAAGCGCAGCAGTTCCGGCCAGAGCGCTTCCACCAGCCCTGCTGCCTTGAGCAGCTTAAAGCCCCGGTCAGGCCGCTTTGATACCAAGAGGCTCTTTAAGAGGAGGCGCTGCCATTCAGGATTGGGAGACCCGGTGCGGGGCAGTGCCGTAAGGGATAGTCCCAGGGAGGAGAGGGGAACCGCCCCTTCCCCGCCGTAGCGGGCCAAGATGAGGGCCCCCTCCAGCGCGGCTTGATAGTAGTCGGCCTCAGGATTGAGCCCTTCCCACCAGGGAGGGGCCTTGTCCCTGCCAAGGGGCCTCTCTGCAAGCTCCCGCAAGCAAGGATAGATCCCCAGGGGATCCTGAAAGCGCCGGGTCTTGATATCCTGGGTAAGCGAAAGCAAGCGATAGGAAGCGCGGGGGGCTTCTTCCGGTTCAAGGCAGCGGAAATACCAGCAGCTTTCCTCCAGGTCCAATGCCGCGTCGGCCAGGGCAGGCCCGGGAAAACGAAGCCCTTCAAAGGCCCGCACCAAAGCCACGATATCCGCATTGGTTGCAAGCCAGCCATAGGGAAGCGGCGGAAGGGTGAGATAGCGATCCAGCGCGCTCACTCCCCAGAACTTGAGAGCATAGCCCCCTGCATCCAGGGCTTTACAAATGGTTCCAATCCCCACGGTTTCCTACTTATATATCCAGTCCCCGGGACCCGGTTAAACCCGATCCCGGGACTGGAAGCTGCCCTGCTCAGGAACCGGGTATACACGAAAGGCTTATACTTTTTTCTTGATAATATCGCTTTTAAGACAGCGGGCGCAGATTTTAATCGTCAGGGTGGTACCCTGTACCTCGGTTTTTACCTTCACCAGATTGGGCCGCCAGGTACGGCGGGTATGGTTTTTGGCATGGCTTACCTTGTTTCCGGTAATGGTGTGTTTTCCACAAATATCGCATACACGTGACATAATGATCCTTCCTTATTAATATGGAAGCTTCTATCATACTGAGAAGCGGGGCTTCTGTAAAGAGGCCGAGCTGCCCCAAAGGTTTTCGATGTCGCCTCAAAGCCTTTTTTAGCCGGCTTAAAATCTTTTTGGGGGGCCGATAAAAGTTTCAGGGGTACCGGTAGAACTTTGTGGGGAGCCGGTAAAATATTTTTGGGTACCGATAAAACTTTATGGGGGGCCTATAGAAATTTGCAGGGTACCTGTAAAACTTTTTGGGGTACCGATAAAACTTTTTAGGGTACCTGTAAAATATTTTTGGGTACCGGTAGAACTTTGCGGGGGGCCGGTAAAACCTTTACGGAAGACCCGGAAACCGGGCTCAGCTTCTACCAAAAGCCTTGCCCCTCAGCTTCATACTTGATAGGGGCTCCCCGGTATGGACTATACTAGTCCCATGATTAGCAAACTGCTCAAAAACCTCGCGGTGGTGGACCGGCTTCTCTTTGTCTTAGTCCTTATCCTCTTACCCCTGGGCTTCCTCATCAGAATCGGTACCAAAACCATCATAGAAGCCCATTCCAGGACCCTGGTCTTTACCCACTGGTGGCAGGAGGCCCTCGAAAAAGATGCCCTTAAACGGCTGGTAAACGAATTCGAGAAGCAGCATCCGGGCATCACCATCAAACTGGAGCATCTGTCCTATCAGAAAATGGAGGAGCGCCTCTTCACGGGGGATGGCAGCGCCCTAAGCCGCTCGGATATTCTTGCCCTGGACCTGCGGTGGCTCTCTGAACTCACCCGGCAGGATAGGCTTATGCCCTTAGACGCCTATAGAGAAAAGACCGGCGCCGGGGAGAACCGGGCCTTTGTTCCGGGCTTAGACTCCTATGAGGCCCAGGGAAGCCCGGCAGTGTGGGCCCTGCCGGTGGTCTCCTTCATGGTTCCCCTGTTTTACCATGTGGAACTCTTGCAAGCGGCGGGCTTTGATCGTCCCCCCAAAACCCGGGCGGACTTTTTACGCTACGCCCGGGCCATTACCCATGCCCAAAGCGGCCGCTACGGGATAGCCCTGGCCCTAAACCCCCAGGATCCCGAGAGCCTCTCGGTGGATGTGTATCCCTGGTTCTGGGCTTCCGGGGAGGGCCTGCTGCAAGAAGGCAAACCCAACTTCACCAGCCCTCCTGTGCAGGAAACTCTGGACTTCCTGCATACCCTGTATAAGGAGGAGCTGCTTGCGCCGGACATGTTCGAAAAAACCCGGGAACAAAAGCTCCAAGACTTCGCCCAGGGGAAGATCGCCATGATGCTGGCCTCGGTACAGGATATCCATACCCTGCAACAAGAGATGGGGGATGAGCGCTTCGGTATTACCACCGTCCCCAGCCTGGATACGGGCAAAAAACCGGTGTTCGGCTTAACGAGCTGGTACACCGGTATTTCCCGGTACACCGAATATCCTGACCAGGCCTGGGCCTTCATCTCCTTCCTGGCAGAGCAGAGCTCCCTCGTAGCCGCGGCTTCCCATGCGGTGCCGGGAAACTGGAGCGGGACCAGGAGCCTTAAAGGGGCTTTGTATGCCAAAGCCTATGATATGTATGAAGGCGCAGATGGGATGCAGGAATTCGCCGGCCTCCCGCAGCTCCATGACCTGGAGACCATAGTCCGGGAGGAACTGTACGCCCTGTTTATCCAGGGCCAGGATGCCGGGACCACTGCCGCTTCCCTGCAAAGGCGCTGGGAAGCGGCCCTGCCGAAAGCCGGCCCCGAGCCGGTGTTCTCAGCGAAAGCCCTTAGAGGCGGTCCAGCACTCCCTTAAGCAGGTCCAAGCCCTGGTCTATTTCCGCATCCTTAATGGTATAGGGCGGGAGGAAACGCAGGGTATGGGGCCCTGCCGAAAGGACCAGGAGGCCTTCGGCCAAGGCCCCTTCCAGGACCGGCCAGGCTTCGCTCTGGAGATCCACCCCGATCATAAGGCCCTTAGCCCGGATTTCCCGGATCTGCGGGTGCTGCCAACCGGAAAGGACCCCCCGGAAGCGCTCCCCCTTGCGGGCTATCTCCGCTAAAAAGCCCGGCTCCTGGACCGTCTCCAGGACCACCAGCCCTGCTGCCGCGGCCAGGGGATTCCCCCCAAAGGTGCTGCCGTGGTCCCCTATCCCTAAGACATCCTGAGCCTTGTCCCCGGCAAGCACGGCTCCCACGGGAAGGCCCCCGCCCAGGCCCTTTGCCAGGGTAAGGATGTCGGCCTTGACCCCATAGCCGGCACAGGCAAGGAAGGTCCCGGTCCTGCCCAGGCCGCACTGGATCTCGTCAAACATGAGCAGTATGTCCCGCTCCTTGCAGAGCTCTGCCGCGGCGCGTACATAGGCGCTGTCCAGGGGGAAGATGCCCCTTTCCCCCTGAATAGCCTCAAGGAGCAGCCCTGCCACAGAGTCGGGGTCTAAGGCCCGGTCCAGGGCGTCCAGGTCCCCCGGCGCAATGAAACGGAAGCCTTCGGTAAAGGGTCCGAAGTCCTGGTGAAAGCGCTCCTGCCCGGTGGCCGAGAGGGTGGTAATGGTTCTCCCGTGAAAACTCCCCTTGAGGCTTACGATGGTATGCCGTCCGGGGCCGTACTTCCTGAGGGAATACTTGCGGGCTATCTTGCAGGCCCCTTCATTGGCCTCTGCGCCGGAATTCCCCAGGAAGACCTTCCGCATGCCCGCCGGGGCGCAGGCGGCCACGAGCTTTTCTGCAAAGGCCTCGGCCACATCACTTTGGTAATAGTTGCAGACATGGTTGAACTTGGCGGCCTGTTCACCGATGGCCTTAACCAGGGGCGGATAGGCATGGCCCAGGCAATTGACCGCAATACCCGCGGTAAAATCCAGGTACTTTTTCCCGGACCGGTCTTTGAGCCAGGACCCTTCCCCGGAAACAAAGCTTACCGGCAGCCGGTGATAGGTATTCATAAAATAGTGTTCCATAGTTCTCCTCTTTCTCTCTTACTGCACGTCCGGCCTGCTAAGGAGCAGAGGCCTCCTCCGGGGCGGCCTTGGGAGCTTCCTATCTCAGCCCGCTTCAATCATGGTACCGATCCCCTCATCGGTAAAAAGCGCGGTGAGCAAGGCATGGGGAAGCCGGCCGTCAATGATATGGGCCTGCTTGACCGCTCCTTTTTCCAGGGCCACGGTGCAGCAATCCGTCTTAGGTATCATGCCCCGGCTTATAATCCCGGCCTTCTTCAGCGCCGAAAGCTCGGTACAGGTGATGGCGGGGATGAGGGAGGCGGGATCCGAGACATCCCGAAGCAGGCCCGGCACATCGGTCATAAGGAGGAGTTTCTCCGCCTTGAGGGCCGAGGCGATACGGGCTGCGGCCATATCCGCATTGATGTTAAGGGAAAGCCCTTCGGCATCGCCTACCCCGCGGGCAACCGAGGCCACCACAGGAATGGCCCCGGAATCGAGGATGACCGTGAGGATAGAAGAATCCACCCGTTCAATTTCCCCCACAAGACCCAGGTCCTCCTCAGCCCTCAGAAGATGGGCCTGGAGCAGCCCCCCGTCAATACCGCATATACCCACAGCCCGCCCGCCTTGCTGCTGAATCAGGGAGCTTATGTCCTTATTCACCTTGCCGCAGAGGACCATCTGGACGATTTCCATAGTCGCCGCATCGGTATACCGAAGCCCCTGCACAAAACGGCTCTCTTTGCCCAGAGCCTTGAGCATGGCTTCAATCTCCGGGCCTCCTCCATGAACCAGCACGGTCCTCATGCCTGCAAAGGCCATGAACAGCACATCCTGCATCACCGCGGCGGTGAGGTCCCTGTGGATCATGGCATTACCGCCGTACTTAATCACCATGGTCTTACCCTGGTAACGCTGAATATACGGCAAGGCGTGGACCAGGAACTCTGCCTGCTCAGTATACTGCTTAACCCTCTCTTTCATAAGGTTTAGGTATACCCTATTTCTGAAGGTTTGTGCAATATTGAGGATATCCGCAAATCCCGTATTCGCATCCGGTACAACCTTCCTTGACTAAGCTGCATACCTAACACTAGTATTGAGAACCAACTTAAGGAGGCATACAATGGAAAAAGGCTATGAAAAAACCTACCAATGGGTGAAGGGTTTATTGAAACAGTGCGATTTCTCTGACAGCGCGAAAAGGCTTGGATTAAAACAAGTGGCAGAGCATACGGTGTTACTTGATTTTTTTGATCGAACCTACCAAATCACGAAAGATGCTATAGAACTTATCGAACAAAAAACAGCATGGCCTGTGGATTCTGAAGAGTATGAATATAATTTGAAAAGTGTTTTGGGATATTATGTATTGTCCGATGCGAATATTGAACCGGCATATGAATATTCCGTTCTATGGCATTTTTCCGGCGGCGTATTCAGAGAAAGCAGCAGCTGGCTTTCGATGCTGAACAATACCTTTTCAGAGACCTTTGGCAACCGGTATGAGCCCTTTAAGGCAATCATGGATACCTATGGAATGGACTATGAAGAAGGAAGCAGGAGCGGAAAATATATATGGAATTACAGACTATTGCCGAAGCTGCCCATAAAATGGGTGTTTTATGAAGGGGATGAGGAATATCCTTCAAAATTGCAAATTCTCTATGATAACCATGCATTAAAAATATTTAATTTCGAGCAGTTATCGGTTTTACACGGCAGTATTTTTACCTTGCTCGTGGCCCTGGGGAAAAATCAAAGAAGCACCGGGACCCGGACCATAGATGGGTCTGTCATATAAGGGTGAAACGGAATGAGAGGTTGAGGCCTCGTGGCCATAACATCTCATCACTAAGAGGGGAGCAGGCGCTTTCGCTCTTCTTCCGTCTGGTTATGTATCGCTTGGAGCCCTTCCATGATGGCATCCACTGCGGCCTGCTTTTTATCGGCTATCCCTGCCACCTCGGCCTTAGCCCTGGCTGCATCCCGGAAGGCAGCACAGGAGAGTACCGGCCCTGCGGTAAAGCGCACCACATCCTGGCTCACATAATCATCCATCATATCCCCCTGACGGACATGGAGCAGTTCACCGTTAATCGCCACAAAACACATATAATCAAAGGATTTGATATAGGAGTCAATTTCACGGACTCCTTTTTTGGTACTTGAATCCCAGGGCCTGTAACGGGTTCCTGAAGGAAATACCAAAATGAGTTTCCCCTGGGTTTTAATCTCCAGGAGGGTTTTCATAGCTGCCCGGTTAATGGCGTTACTGCGGATGAATTCCTGCCGGTTATGCTCGCTATCCAGCCCCTGGAGGGAACGGCTGGGGTAGATGATGATCCGGGTATAGGCGCCGGTAAAGGCCGCTACCGTGGGACTCGCCTCATTGAGCTTCATCCCCGCAATGGCCACCAGGGCATCCGCTATGGCGCTTCCCTGGGTGCCTGCGCTTCTTAAAAGGTACGAAAAAACAGGCAGATCCAGGTTGCTGTAATGTTCTAGAAGCAGGAGGCAGGACTTCCCCGCGTATGCCTGATTGAGAAGATCCCCTAGATGTTCTATACCACTGATACCAGAGCCAGGAAGGAGTAAATCTTTAATGATCCCATCTATCAAGGGCCGAATCTCCGCTTGTCCGGTCTGATACACATTCTGCTCGGTTACCAGGGTTGAGGTTCTGGATAAGGCAACTACTTCTTTAATCGCATCCCGAAAGGCAGAACTCAAAGTTTCCATGTCTTGAGTATATCCATCCTTGAGAATTACTGTCAATAAAAGGATGACGAAGCCAGGTGTAGGGAGTTGGAAAGAGATAGGGTACATACTTTCATTGGGGTTTGAGGAACCTATGGAGAGTATTTTTAAGCTCCTTAACATTCAGGCTATTCAAGACCTCTTGCTCTCCAAACCAGGTTGATTTCTATATGTTTATCCTGCCATATACACGTATACCCATGGCAAAAGCTTGTAAAGATCCGGCTCGTTCCGCAGGAATGACCCTACCCCAGAGGTGCTAATGAGGATTAAGCCCCTTACTAAGGGCCTTCTCGATAAGGTCGATAAGTTTATCCGGGGTTGATGCTCCAGCAGCCAGTCCCACTACCGGATACATACATATCTCTGGAGGAATATCGGCAAGCCCCTCTACCAGCCAGGCTTGTTTTCCCTGGGCCTGGGCAATGGCGAGTAGGCGCCGGGTATTGGCCGATTCCTTGCCGCCTATCACCAGCAGGGCGTCCACCTGGGGACAGAGTTGACTCAATGCCTGCTGCCGGTCCCTGGTGGCCTTACAGATGGTGTCGATTATTTCCAGATGGGGAAAATAGGCTTGAATTGCCTTGGCAATACCCTGATATTCATCAGGGGCAATGGTCGTCTGTCCCAAGAGAGCTGTCTTGGTAGTCGGAGCACGGTGGTAGAGGGTTTCTGCTTGTTTCGTGGCTTCTCCTGGATCTGCAACCACAAGGCAAGCCGGGGCATAGCCTTGGATGCCTATCAGCTCTCCGTGGTGCCGTTCTCCGGCAAGAAATATACAGTATCCTGCATCAGTAAGGAAACGGGCTTTCATCTGGCTTTTCTTGACTATAGGGCAGGTAGCATCCACAAGATGAGCCCCTTTGTAGGCCAAGGCAGTTTCCAGTTGAGGGCTGATCCCGTGGGCCCTTATGACCACTACTACGGACTCAAGGTCCTCAGGCAGCTTAGTTTCGTCCAGCACTTCCAGTCCTTGGCCACGGAACTGTTCCAAAACCTGGGGATTATGGATCAGGGGTCCCAAGGTATATACCCGGTGCATACCCCTGGCAGCCTTGAGCGCTTCCTGGGCCATAGTTACCGCCCGGCGTACCCCCATACAATAACCCAGGACTTCCGCCTTAATCACGCTCATCGGTGTTTTAGCAGGCTTATGCCTTAGACGCTACAGGCACCCCTACAAGCTTTTTCTTAGTCCGTTTTTTTGCCTGAATACTCCACAAGTTGACAAACCCTGAAGCAATAAAGATGGTAGAATAAACCCCTGAAATCATCCCCACCAAAAGGGCCAGGGCAAAATCCTTCATAGAGCCAGTCGTAAAGATAAAGAGGGACAGTACCGCCAGCATAGTGGTTAAAGTGGTGATGACGGTCCGGCTCAAGGTCTCGGTAAGGGCCCGGTTCAGCACCTCCTCGAAAGGAGCCTCTGGATAGATGCGTAGGGTTTCCCGGATCCGGTCAAAAATAACGATCGTATCGTTTATAGAATAGCCCAGAATGGTCAAAATCGCCGCAATGGTGGTGGTGTTGAATTCCATCCGTGTCCAGGTAACAAAAGCCACGATAATGAGGGCATCATGGGCTATAGCCAGTACTGCGCCAATGGCAAGTTGCAGCTTAAAGCGTACCGAAGCGTAGATCATGATTAAAAAGAGGGTCAAGGCCATAAGCAAACCCGCCTGATCGGTTAACTGTTTGGAAAACCGGGAGCCTACATAGTCAGCTCGGGTTACCGCTACTCCTCCGGCGCCGAACCGGGCTTCCAAGGTACTGATGATGCTTTCCGCAGAGACCCCTTCACTGCCCTGGATTTCCTTATCTTCTAGGCGGATCATGAAGCGGCGCTCAGCACTTGTTCCCAGAACTTGTACGGAAACCGTGCCTAAGGGTGAGAGGGTTTCCCGAACATCCTCAATGGCAATAGGTTCTGCATCCAAGGGAAGATAGTGTACTACAAAGGGCTCAGCCCCCAGTTGAGGATTGCCTTGGGCACTTTGAACCAGCAGTCGAGTGGGGGTAGCGCCCGGCGCCACTGAACTGGCCTGTATGCCTTCTATTTGGGAAAGCCCTGTTATAAGGGTATCCAGGGTTCCAAAGGTACTGAAGGAGAATTCATGGGTTACCCCTTCAATGCCTGAGCCGGAAATAACAATATACAGATTATTCCGGTTAAAAGAAATGCTTGCATTACCCCGCCCGTTATAGCTTACGCGGAAAGCTGTAGGGGCAAACTGTATCTCCTGAAGCAGTCCTGCCTGGAAATCAACCCCGAGATTGAATCCCCCTTTTATCACATAACCGACCAAGCCTGTGGCAATCAAGACCCCGGAGAATATCATGGCAGGTACGAAATACTTAGAAAATGGTATGATCCGTTTCATTATTTTGTCCTCCAACTGAAGGAAAGCCGCTTGTTTCCCAAGACCTCGGTACCAAAATCAAAGATGAACCGGGAAACAAAGAGTGCGGTAAATACCGAGGAAAACACCCCTATGGCCAGGCTTACGGCAAAACCCTGGATAGGCCCTGAGCCCAGCTGGGAAAGGAACAGGGCAGCGATAAAGGTGGTGATGTTGGAGTCCATGATGGCCCAGAAAGCCTTGTCAAAGCCCGCGTCAATGGCCGCCTTACGGCTCTTTCCTAAAAGCAGTTCCTCCCGCATCCGCTCGAACACAATTACATTTGCATCCACTGCCATACCGATGGTCAAGATAAAGCCCGCAATACTCGGGAGCGTTAAGGTAAAGTTAAACGCGGAAAGCACACTAAACATAAAATAGAGATTCAAGACTTGAGCAACCACCGCATTAATACCCGCCCCTTTATAGTAGGCAAGCATGAAGATCATAACCACCACAAGGCCCCCAATGAGGGCATACAGACCCTGGCGTATGGTATCTTCTCCCAAAGAAGCGCCGATACTTTGTTGATTCACCACTTCCAGTTCTACCGGCAGGGCCGCGGTTCTCAGGGTGAGGGCGATATTGTTCGCTTCATCCGCGCTAAATCCAGTAAGCCGTACCGCATCCCTAATGGCAGTTTGGATAGTGGCCTGGGATTTCACCCGGTCATCAAGCACAATGGCCAAAGGCTTTCCCACATTGGCAGAAGTGAGCTTATAGAAGAGTTCCCCTCCCTCGGCATCCAGCATGAAGGTAACCTCAGGCTTACCGTCCAGGTTATTGCGCTCCACCAAGGCGCTCTTGATATGGTTTCCGTCAAGGCCCACTTCTTTTTTTACCGCAGTATAGCCGGTAAATTCATCCAAGCCGTAACGGTCTTTGGTGTAAACCCCCAGGATATGCACATCAGAGGGTACAATAGTAGGATCCAGGAGGTTCCCCAGACTATCAAAGGTCGTGGTAGGATGGGCCGTATAGTAGGTGTTAAAGGTCGCTGCTGCTTCGGTATCTACCAAATGGAAGGCAAGCCCTCCTTTACCCATGATGATGGAATTGATCCGCTCAGGATCCGCAGTACCGGGGATTTCCACGTAGATCCGGTCCGCTCCTTGGCGGCGGATCACCGGCTCAGTGAGACCGAAACGGTCTATCCTGCTGTTGAGCACTTCCAAGGCCCGGTTTATCGCATCTTCCCGGTCCTCATCGGTTAAGTTCCGGCCCAGCCGCTCTTTAAGGGCGTCCATATCCGCCTGTAATACGATGCTCAGCCCTCCTGAAAGATCCAAGCCCAACTGAACCGCATTTTTCTGCAGGTCCTTGAGCTTAAATATTTTCTCCCGGTAATTACTTTCAATCACCTCCAGGGCTTCACGCCTGCTGGAAAAGGTCGAAAGCACTGCCCCGGCGTCCCATTGAGGCGGCGCCGGGAGTTTTGCATCCCGCTGGATCCGCTTGGCCGCAGAAACCACCGGAGCCAAACTTGCCGGTACATCTCCGCCGGCCTGAGCGGTCTGGATAAGCTGCTGCAAATCCGCCTGCGCGGTCTGGGAAGCATATATCTTAATCTGCTCCCGGGAACTCAATGCCTGGGCCTTATCTTCCTTTGGCACCATGTAGTACCAGCGTATGGTAGGATACAAGAAAACAAAACATATCACCACCGTTACCAAAATGATGACAAACCGATACCTTTTACTCATAGCTTCGCTCCACTATTTTTCTTTTGCACCGCACCGGGATTGCACCTGGGCCCTGTTCATTTACGGAAAAGGCTGAACTTAGGTTTCGGTGCTTCCTGGGTTTCGTCGTTCTTTTCTGCCCCTTCTTCTTTCTTTTCTTCCAGTTTTTCGCTCTTCTCTTCTTTTGCCTGGGCTTCGACTCCAGCAATAGCGCTGCGGCTGAATTCAATCTTGGTATCATCGTCCACTCTCACGATGACTGAATGTTCCTTGACGCTTTGGATCACCCCATGAATACCCCCAATGGTGGTGATCTTATCTCCTTTCTTAAGGGCGCTCAGCATCCGCTGGGTTTCTTTTTGCTTTTTGTTCTGGGGACGAATAATAAGAAAATAAAAAATGGCAATAATCATGGCAAAGGGAACGAGGGTAGAAATAAACGACCCCGTTCCAGCCCCCGCGGCAGCGGCATCAGGTGCTCCTAAGAGCTGTGAAAATACAAATGACTTCATACGCATGGCTTCCTTTTAGTCCAAAAGATCCTTTCAAAATCCTTGAGATTCTGAAAAAACATGGTTTGTAAGATTAGCATAGAGGGATCAGGAATATCAAGTACCTCTCTGACAGGATACACGCATAGACCATCAACCTGGAGTGGGAAGCAGGAACTCCCCAATAGCCTGGGTATTACTCTATACCGTGAGTGCGACGGAGCGTTACGTCCTGCCGCGACGGAGCGTTACGTCTTGTCGCGACGGAGCGTTACGTCCTGCCGCGACGGAGAGCCTCACCCTCCCCAGGTGGGTGGCGGAATTGCTATGCCTTTATCCTGCCTCATTGAAGAGCTACCTCTATATGGGGGCTGAGAAGCCTCCCTATAGAGTATTCATTGTGCAGCAGGTACATAGACCTTAGTGGCATTGCGCTTCCCCGGCGTAGCCCCGCTGGTGGCGGTGATATACCAATCTTCGGCCCGATTGCGGTCAGGAACAGCTTCATTCCGGGAAATACTCCTCGTAACCGTGCTGCCCTTGCTGAGCACTGCATCTTGAGGATCTGAGGACGGGAGCCAGCCCCCTTGGCGGTGTACCCGGTTGGCAGCCTCCGTCAATTCCTCCTTGGTCCAGGAGGTATCCGCGTTTTCCCTGAGTAATACCCCATCCGGTATCTGATCATCTTGATCCATGAAAAAGACCACATCGGTTTTTCTCAGCCTTTTTTGGGTACCAGGCACCCAAAAATCCCGGGATTCCGGGAAGGCTTCGGTACCGGGGGAAGCAGCCCTGTCCGTACCGGTCTCGTTGATGAGCCCTTCTTCCAGACTGCGCAAATGAATGACCAGGTACTCTCCCGCAGCTACCTCTACCGGAGGGAATTCAAACACCGGCGTATCCCCATTACTGGCAATGAACAGCCGCAAGGCCCCCAGATTCCCGGGGCTTAGGGTTTTCAGTTCCAGGAATTCCACTTTGGGTTTGGCATACTCGGTACGAAGCTCGGTAATGATAAGCGAGGGAAGCCGCTCGTTCTTGATTCTGAAGGGAATGAGCACGTTCAGGGTATTGCGCCGACTATCTTCCACCAGCATATTGACGGTTACCGCTTCTCCTCCTGGGAGATCATGGTTCACGGTTACTTCCACCTGGGTGCCCTCCTGGATGGAGCTAACTTCCAGGGACGGATCAAAGTGCAGGGACACCACCCTTACCGGAAGAGAGAACTGAAAGGATATGTTCTGAGGGGAAACCGCCTTGCACCCCAGAAAGACCGGCGCTTCTGCGTTGATTCCCAGAACCTGCTCAATGGCTGCTTCAGAGGAGCAGGCGCAGCCGCTTCCGAGGACTAAAGCCCCGAGAGCCAAAAGCATATACATGTATGGTTTCATCACCTACCTCTGGATATATAAAGGTACGCTCATGCAGGCCGCTTCAATCACGGACTCACCTTTTCTCAATGCAGGGTTTTAAGTATCCTTACAAAACCATGAATCCACTGAACATATTACAATTGGACCTTCGTGCCCCGCTTATCTACCGCAAAGATGCAGCCCTAAGCCCCTTTGCCCACAGTAACTTAGCAGAAGATAGCCTTTTCTGTTTTGACATCGCCCCCGAGCAGGACCTGAGCATTGAACCTGATGAAACGCAGTACCTGGGGGAACTCCTGTTTGCCGGGACCCTGGCTCTTCACCCCGATACCTTACCAGCGCCCCAGAGCATTGAGCTTCCCCAAGGAACCTATATGTTTGCCCAAGTCCGGGAACTTCTTGATCGGGAAGGGTGTATTTGGATGGCCACGGAGGTACAAAAGGAAGGGCTATGGCAGCGCTTTACCTTAGAACGGCGCTTCTATCTTCGGTATCTGGTGGAAGAGGGAAAAACCATCACCCAGGTGTTCCGGCCCTATAGGGCATAGGCTAGAGGGTTACCGCTTCCACCATATACCGGATATCCATACCATTGTCCCCCGGTTTTCTCATTTCAATCACGAATATAAGGGAATTGTACTGGGGACTGGCAATCACCTTCTTAATCCGGTACGCACTGATGAGCGGCCGTTTCACCTGAGGAGTGCCTACGGTATAGAGGAGGGTGGAGTGGTCCTTGTGGGTCCGCGCCAGGTTAATGTAAAAAGAAGATTTAAGATCCTTTCCGCTGCCTTCAATGGTCGGTACCAGTTGGGCCTTGTAGGTAATTTCAGGCTCAAAGTCCCGAAACTCTATGGTTTCTCCTGAAACCCCCACATCCGCCCCATCCAGAGAAAGGTACAGGGCCTGTCCCAGCAGCAGGTAATTGATGCCGTACCTGTCCGCCAGGGCGGTGTTACGGGAGATAATACGGTACAAGGCCCCAGAACCGTCTTGGCCTGCCTTTACCGGACTATCGTGTATAAAGGAAACCCTGCCTCCGCTTACAAAGGTGTTCTTCGGTACATCCACCACAAATAAATCCGCCCAAGGCCGTAAGGTTTTCTCCTGCACCCCATACTGGGCAAACATATAGGTTTTTCCATCCTGGGAAAAGCCCAGATCCACATAGGATGCCATATCTCCTGCCCATATACAGGAAGCGCCCGACAACAAAAACACGGTGATGATGATTCCCGGAGGAAATCCCTTACCATAGGGCGTGTGCTTTCTAAACCGGGGACAGGTATGTTCAACCACAAAAGCCTCCTCTCTATCCTTGAGCCCGTTTCAAAACTCGATAGCTTTTGAAACCGCTTCTTTTACTTATCGGAAAAAAAGTATACCCCTTAAGAGGTCAAGCTGCTTGAGTTAGCCCCCTTTGTAGCGTATGCTTAGGCTATGACTTTGTCAGAGCGGAACACCCTCTTTAAGGGGGAGATTTGTATGGCTAGCCTGGTTCTGATCGGTGTGGGTAGTATGGCCTTCTTCATAATGCCGGTCTATCCTGCGGTACTGGCAGAAACGACCCGGCGCTCCTCAGGGATTTTCCAGGCTTTGGGGGCGTCTTTCTTAGCGCCTAGTCCCTATGTGCCCTTGGTTTCCATGATCTGCGCCATGCTCTATGCGTGTATTACCACCATGGTGATTTACCGGTACTTTGAAAAGACCCATTCCCCGGAGATCCTCTACATAGCCCTGTTTGTGCTTTCCTTTGCTTTGGAAGGAAGCCGTATCATGGTGCCCTTAAAACTAAAATACGATCTTCCCAGTGTGTACCTCATCATGGCCTCCAGAGTACTCCTCTTTGGCCGTTATATAGGTATTCTGTCATTGTTTGCGGCCAGTGTGTACGCCGCGGGGCTGGAAGTGCAAAAACAAAGCAGCATGATCTTGATCATCATCTTCAGTACCCTGGTGATTACCCGGGGCATTCCCATTGACGGCCTTTCCTGGGACAGCAGTTTCCGTATGATAAGCGGCTACCCGGCCATGTTCGGCATCCTTGAAGGAGGCATGGTCTTAATAACCGTGGTGAGCTTCTTTATTTCAGCCTATTCCAGAGGGGCTAAGGAATATATTTTCATAGGCATCGGTTCCCTCTTGGCTATCCTGGGAAGGAACCTGCTCTTAGGAGCGGATACCTGGATCACCCCGTTCCCTGGTTTGGCCTTCCTTTGTATAGGAACATGGTTTATCTGTACCTACTTGCATCGGGTATACCTGTGGCTGTAAGAACCGGTCCGGGCAATCATCGCTATACGACGAACAGGCTCCCCAGGCTGGTATAAAATCTCTTGATCTCTTTACCGGGACTCCCGGTTGCCTCAAAACAAAACCCAGCCGGGAGGATATCCACCAGGTTTACGCAACTCTCTCCTATGGGCTATAGTAAAAAAATGGAGGTATATATGCCTATTGCCGATTCGATACGAGAAGCCCTGGGTTCCGCGTCATTGATACGAAAAATGTTTGAAGAAGGAAACCAGCTCAAGAAACAATATGGACCAGATAGGGTATTCGATTTTTCCATAGGAAACCCCGATATAGAGCCGCCTCCGGCTTTCCACCGGGTCTTTACCAAACTGGCCAAGGAAGATAAGAAGGGCTCCCACGGCTACATGCCCAACGCCGGTTATCCTGAAGTCCGCGAGGCTTTGGCAGAAAAGGTCTCCCGGGAACAGGGCATAACCCTCAATGGTTCCCATATCATCATGTCTGTAGGAGCCGCGGGGGGTCTTAATGTGGTCCTCAAGGCCATACTCAATCCAGGGGATGAGGTCATCGTCTCCCGGCCCTATTTCATGGAATACCGCGCCTATGTGGCCAACCACGGAGGCCGTTTGCGGGAAGTGGACGCCCTTCCGGATTTCAACCTGAACATCAGGGCAATACAGGAGCGGCTTTCGCAGAAGACCGCGGCAGTGCTCATCAATTCCCCCCACAACCCCACCGGACGCATTTACCCGGCAGGGACCATCACGGAACTCGCGGAGGTCTTGCAGTCCTGGGGCAGGGCTTCAGGCCGCCTGCCCTATCTCATTGCGGATGAACCCTACCGGGAAATCGCCTATACCACCCAGGTGCCCCCCATACTCTGTGCGTATAATGCATCCGTGGTGGTGAACTCCTATTCCAAGAGCCTTTCCTTGCCGGGGGAACGGATCGGGTATATTGCGGTGAGCCCTCTTAACCAGGATACCGAGGAGCTGCTTAATGCCCTCATCTATACCACCCGGATCCTGGGTTTTGTGAATGCTCCGGCGCTGATGCAGCGTATCGTGGCAGCCCTTACCTTTGCCCGGGTGGATGTATCGGTGTACGAAAGGCGGCGGGACGCTTTTAAGCAGGTTCTGGATGCCGCGGGCATCCGCTATGCAGAGCCGGAAGGGGCCTTTTATCTGTTTTGCCAAGTCCCCAAGGGGGATGATCGGGCCTTTGTGGATCACCTCAAACAGTACCGCATCTTGGGGGTTCCGGGCAGCGGCTTCGGCACACCCGGCTGGATACGTTTCGCCTACTGTGTGGACGAAAAGCACATCCAGGCTTCTGCTTCGGCCTTTAAGCAGGCTATGGAAACCTGGTAGAAAAGTTCCCGAAGGCGAGGGGGCCCGTCGGCCCCCTCCTCTAAAAATCCCTTTATACTGAAAAAAACTTTAAAATAATACAAGATATGGCAGCCTCTATACCTACAGTATAGGGTATTGTACTACCGTTAGAATCTGATACTTACAGTGGTGGAGGTAAAGGGAAAGCAGATGATAGATAGTGTTGAGTTTGCCAAATATCTTGTATGGCGTGCGAAAGAGTTGGAAGAGCTGTACCATGTCCAATACGAACTAGGACCTACGAAGCTTAATAAAATCATGTATATATGTGAAGGTATATTACTGGCCTATGGGATCAATATCATCAAGGAAAATGCCCAGGCCTGGGACGACGGCCCTATCTATCCCCGGGTGTATAAGTGGATTTCCGAACACCCGGATGTTCCCCTTGCCGTATCCGAGACGCCTGATACCATAAAAAAACACTTAGAGAACTACCATGCCCTTCCCTTAATTGATCGGGGCATTATCGCCTTTGCAGCGCGAAGCACGGAGGAGCTTACCGCCTGGTCTCAGGAAAAAAGCAGCCCCTGGGCATGGGCCATGCAAAAAGCCCATGGCGCGCCCCATTACCCTATTGATAAATACGATATGGCCCGCTATTTTTCAAAGTTTGGTAAGTAATAGGGGAAGGGTGAGCTTAGTCCCCTTCGCAGGGGTAGGGATTATCCCGAATACCGGCAAGCTCCACAATGCGCTTATGGCACTGTTCCCGCAGGAGGCTCACCGCTTCTTTGCGGGGAAGGCTCAGGTCCGGGACCAGGGGGTCCCCTATCCGCAGCGTGATAAGGGGGTAGTTCTTCTTGAAGAGCTTATACAGCCCCCCGGGCCTTCGGTACGAGAAAGCCATAGGAATGACCGGGATCTGGTACCTATAGGCCATCGTGAACATGCCCTTCTTAAAAGGCCGGATAGGCTGATAGTAGGGCCAGTTGCTGCCTTCGGGAAAGACATGAAACCATTTTCGCCGCCGGTGGAGCTCGTCAAAGGCCTGGTTAAAGTACTTGATTACGTGAATATCCGTGGGAACCGGGATGCCCCCGGCCCAGCGGATGAGCTTACGGTCAGGGCCGGTGATGTTTTCTTTCCATGCCGGAAAATACAAACGCCGAAAGCGGACCGCTTGGAGGATACACAGAAAATCCCAGCGCAAGATGTGGTTCGATACGGTGAGCGCCCCTTTACGAAACAAGGCCCGGTGCTTCTTGAGCTTGTCCCGGCCCTCGATCCTGAGGCCAAAACGAAGGGGGCACACTATAAAGACCAGGGTAAAGATGCCCAGATACAAGAGCGCGCTTTTGATCCTAAAGCCCAGGGATTTGTCAATGAAGGGATAGTGCTCGTCTATACTTACCTCCACTTCTTGGGGCACCGGGATCAGGTGATCCTCTGGATCCTGGGGGTATAGGATATCCAGCCGGGGGATATAAGGTTCTTCTTTCTTGACCTTCATAAGCGCTCTTTTAATACAGTTTAGTCAGATAGGTTGAAAGCATAGGTACATAGGTAACGATAAAGACCACGCCCAACTGGATAAGCAGGAAGGGGAACACATACCGGGAAATGGCTGCAAAGGGTTTTCTGAAACGGTAACTGGCCAGGAACAGATTCATGCCTACCGGCGGCGTGAGGAAGCCGGTCTCCAGGTTGATAAGGAAGATGATCCCCAAATGGACCGGGTCTATGCCGTAGGCAGCGCCCAGGGGGAAAATCAGGGGCAGGACAATCAGAATCGCGGAGAAGATGTCGATGAGGCAGCCTATGAGCAGGAGCCCCATATTGAGGATGAAAAGGAACAGGTACTTCGAGGTGACCGCCCCTTGCATCCACCGGGCAAAGCGTTCCGGGCCCTGGGTATCCACGATATAGTAGGAGAGAGCCTGGGAGACGGCCAGTATGGAGAGGATACCCCCGATGATGGGGACTGCCTTGGCAAAAACCCGGGAAATATCCTTGAGCCGGATATCCTTAAACACCAGGACCTCCACCACAAAGACATAGACCACTGCCGCAGAGCCTATCTCCACCAGGGACAGGATCCCGGAAAAATACCCGGCAATGAGCAGCAAGGGTAAGAGGATCTCCAAGAAGGATCCTTTGAGGGCTGCCCCGGCCTTTCTGAGCCGAAAGGGTTCCAGGGGCACCTTGGTTTTAACCGAGATGATAAGCCCCACCAGGATCACCCCGCCTACCAGGATGAGGCCGGGGATGATGCCTCCCAGGAAGAGGTGGAT
Organism: Treponema sp.; assembly: GCA_031282065.1. Classification (GTDB taxonomy): domain Bacteria; phylum Spirochaetota; class Spirochaetia; order Treponematales; family Breznakiellaceae; genus JAIRLU01. Next base: position 15,146 of record JAITEL010000105.1, on the reverse strand, counting down.
CGTATTGGTCCGGGTGGTGGCCCCTACGAGGATGATGGCCAGGCTTGGGGGAAAGAGGATGCCCATGCTCCCTGAAGCGGTGAGCAGCCCTATGGAGAGCTTGGGCGAGTAGGAGGCGTTCTCCGAGAGCACCCTATAGAGGATGCCTCCCAAGGCAAGGATGGTTACCCCGGAAGCGCCGGTAAAGGAGGTGAAAAAGGTACACATGCACACCGCGGCAATGATGATACCTCCGGGCAGCCAGCCGAAAAGACTCCTGAAACAGCGGATCAAGCGCTCCCCGGCTTTACTCTCGGAAAGGAAGAAGCCCGCCAGGGTAAAGAGAGGAATGGCCACAAAGCTGTTTTGGGTAAGGGCCGTGTAAATCTGGTTGGCAATGACGTCCATTTCCCCGCCGGAGCCTTGTATGAGGAGCAGCGCGGCGGCTCCAATGACCACGAACAGGGGAGTTCCCCCTAAGGCAGCGAGGACAAGGAGGATGAGCGCCGGCGTCTTGAGGTACCAGGCGAGGGCGGCAAAGGCTTCGCTTATCTGATAGGCCAGGGGAGGGGCATCAAAGCCCCAGATAAACTTGAACAGTGCGGGGAGTGCGCAGACCGTTCCCAAAAGGAGCGCCAGGGCCGGCAGCAGGATCCGGGCGCTTCCCTTGGTTTCTGCCAGGGGGGTGCTTCGGGCAAAGCGGAAGGCCATGACCCCATAGCCGAGGGGCATGACCAGGGCAAAAACCTGATCCGGGATAAACCCTATGATCTGATAGGGGGAAAGGTAGATCTTGATAAAGGAAGCAGAACACCAGGCGAACATCGTAAGGATAAAAGCGGACAAGAGACCTGAGAAGGTAGCCAGGAACCGCTTAAACCCCCGGTTTTCTTCTATAGTACTGTACTGAATCAGTCCTATGGACAGGTGATCCTTTTGCCTGGTGGTACTCATCCCGGAAAGCAGCCCCAGGGTCAGCAAGAGGTGTACGATAAGCCCGGGAGACGCAGGGACGCGGGAATGGAAGCAGAGCCGCAGCAGGGCCTCTGCCCCGGGGAGCAGGGTAAGACAGATCAGGGAAACATAACAGATACCCTGTTCAATGGTCCATAAGATCGGGGGGTTTTTCCGCATGGTACAGGCCTACCGGCGATGGGCCTTGAGCAGGCTTTCAATCCGTTCATATAATTCCCGGTTAAAGGCAGTGCCCAAAAGGGAAGGGATGACCCGGTTTACATCATCGTACCACAGTTGTTCCTGGGCAGGGCTGAGCTGGTTGATGACCAGGCCGTACTTGCTCATTGTGGCTATGGCCTCTCCTTCAAGCTGCTGAATAGAGGTATCCAGTTCCGCTTCCAGCCTTTTGGCGATGCGTAACAGGGCCGGTTTATAGGATTCGGGAATAGAACGCCAGGCGGTCTGGTTCAGCACTATGCCTCCCATGAAGGGGGCAATATTAATGGAAGCCATGTTTTTAGCCACCCCAAAGATCTGCAGGCCCCCCACATTGACCGGGCTTTGATACACCGCATCTATCATGCCCCCATTGAGGTACACCAGGACCTGGTTCATAGCCACCGGGACCATCTGATAGCCCATAGCCTTGAAGGCATCCATGAGGGCCGGTTCCTGTTCATTGGTACCCAGTTTTTGCCGTTTCAGATCCCCCGGAACAAAGACCGGGGCCTTGGAGAAGAACCGTACCCACCCGGCCTTGGACCAGGCCAGGGTAAAGAAGCCCGCCCGGTTGATCCGCTCTTCCAGATAGGGTTTGAAGCTGCCGAGAACCAGGTCGAGTTCTTCGTTATTCCTGATAAGAAAGGGGCAGCTTACGGTCATAATCTCATTGCCGGGGGTGATGGCATTGAGTCCGAAGGAGCTTAAAATCGCCGCCTGAATCTGGTTGCCCTTGAGTTTGCGCAGCACATCCCCTTCGCTTCCGGCTATACCGTTGTGGTAAATGATAAGTTCCACGGCCCCCTGGGTGGCGCTGCCCCATTCCTGAGCCATGCGGTTTAAGGCAGCCCCCCAGGGGGTATTTTCAGGAACTAAAGACGCCAGTTTGATAGTGATCTTCCGCCGCTGGGCAAACGCGGGAGCCACCGAAAGGACCCCCAAAAAGACCAGGCATAACACCAGCATACGACCGATACGCTTCATGTATCCTCCATATGAAAAGCTATTCTGCTATAAAATATACGACTCTTGAGTACGCCTATCCAAATGTTGAGGCTTGTCACGGGCAGGCGCCCGGTTCACCATTCTTTAGGGGTGAATCCCTCCGGACACTCAAGGGCTATGCTCTCCCCCGATGGCACCAGTACCGGAAAGCCCTGTTTGTACGCATAGGCCTTCACCTGATCCCTTACCACCATCCCCGCTACAGCCCCCAGGTATTTCCGCCGGTCCTGGTGTTTATCCGCATAGGCCCGGATCTTCTTCATGCGTTCCGCATGATCCGCTACGTCTTGGATATCCGGTTTGGTCTTTACCTCTACGGCCACCGCATAGTCCCCATTGGAAAGAAAGATGTCTATCTCCGCGATGATGCCCTTTCCCGGTTCCTCTAAGCTGTGCCGCATGATGCAGGTATCCAGAAAGATGTTGAAGCGCTTGAACTGTTCCTCCAGGTGGGGGGAGACCAGGTACTCGGCGATTTCGCCCAGCCGGTCGCCCAGTTCGCCTATCTTTCTATTGGTGGCCTTTATCTGTTTATTGGTCTCCTGTATCTGTTTGTCCGTGGCCTTTATCTGTTCGTCCGTGGCCTTAAACATAGCTCTCATCTCGGCGCCGGTCTTTTCCAGCATGGCTTGGGTCTCTTGAGACATCCGGTCTATTATTGCCAGTACATCAGCTACAGTTGCTTCGTTTTCCATGGGTTTACTCCTTAGGGTTTAAAGACAGCCGCCCTGGGACAAGAGCCTTGCCTTAACTGGGACAAGAGCCTTGCCTTAACTAGGACAAGCACCTTGTCTTAACTAGGACAAGAGCCTTGTCTTAACCAGGACAAGAGCCTTGCCTTAACTAGGGGGCGCTTACCGTTAAAGGGGCGTTAAAAAGGTATGAGCGGGGGTGGGCCAGTTCCTTGCTTCCGGCATATTGGGTGCTTATTTGTATCGTATAGACCCCCGGACTCAAAGAAGGGCAGATGAACAGCAGTTTGGTCGGGCCGTTTTCCAGGATGTCCCCGGAGGGCACCGTAAGGGCATTCCCTGATTCGTCTATAAGGTGTATGCCTACGGTACTGTCGGTGCCGCTTATCTTGATGTCTTTGCCGCTTATCAGGACTCCGTGTCCGGGGGTGAGCTTGGCGTTTATCGCGGCGCTGGCCTTGTCTTCCACATTATCAATGACAGGACCGTGTTCGACCCCGTGCAGCCGGTTCAGGCCCGCGCTTTGCGCCGCCGCGGTGAGTTCCTTGTCCGCCAGGAAGCGCACGGCAATTTTGTTCGTGGCCGCATTAAAGGGAGCGTCCGGGCTGGGGAAGGAGCCGGTGATGCTCAGGCTGAAGGAGCCTATGCCTTCTATCTTGAAGCTCCAGCCCTGGGACAGGAGGTTCCGGGCAGCGGTCCCTATGCCTGCTATGACCCGTTTGGCCTCTCCCTCGTTGATGTTCAGCACTTCCCTGAGCATTTTGATGAAGTTCTCCTGGCTAAGCCCTTCGGTATGGGTAACCACCGCATGGCAGGTCTGGTTTTCTGTACCCTCTAGTCCGCTGCGCTTTACATAGTAATCGATCATGGTATTTCTCCTTTTATAAGCTGTTCTTTGCAGCGCCTCACCGCTGCAAAAAGCCCAAACCAGTATGGCCTGTTTGCCGAGTATGTTCAAGGGGCCCGAAGGAGGGCGGTGAGGGGGCCCTCCTTAGCCCTTATTCCCAGCCCCCTTCGCTGCCGGCTCTAGCGCTGTCCAGGTTCACGCTTGGACCGGCGGTGCTGTTGCGTCGTTTGGAACCTTCCTGTATATACACCGCCTTTCCCGACTCTGCCGAGTTGGTGCTGTCTATAGTACCCCCGCCCTTCTTGGTGAAGCTGCCGTTGCCGGCGACATACACGCCGCCGCCAGAGGAGTAGTAGTAGAAGGAGGAGGAGGAGGAGAAGAAGGAGGAGGTATTGGCGCTTATAGTCCCGCCTTTCATCGTGAAGCTGCCGCTGCCGGCAACATACACGCCGCCGCCAGAGTAGGAGTAGTAGGAGGAGGAGGCGGCGGCGGCGGCGGAGGAGGTATTGGCGCTTATAGTCCCGCCTTTCATCGTGAAGCTGCCGCTGCCGGCAACATACACGCCGCCGCCAGAGTAGGAGGAGGAGGAGGAGGAGGAGGAGGAGGAGGAGGCGGTATTACCGCTTATAGTCCCGCCTTCCATCGTGAAGCTGCCGTTGCCGGCGACATACACGCCGCCGCCAGAGTAGGAGTAGGAGGAGGAGGAGGAGAAGGATGCGGTATTACCGCTTATGGTCCCGCCTTTCATCGTGAAGCTGCCGCCATGGACATACACGCCGCCGCCAGAGGAGGAGTCGGATGCGGTATTGCCGTTTATAGTCCCGCCTTCCATCGTGAAGCTGCCGCTGCCGGCAACATACACGCCGCCGCCAGAGAAGGAGGAGGATGCGGTATTGCCGCTTATAGTCCCGCCTTTCATCGTGAAGCTGCCGTTGCCGGCAACATACACGCCGCCGCCAGAGAAGGAGGAGGATGCGGTATTGCCGCTTATGGTTCCCCCCTGCATGGTAAAGGTACTGGAGCTGTGGACATACACGCCGCCGGCTTCGGCATTGCACAGGCGTGATCCCTCCTTCATAATAAGCTCCCCGCTCTCTACAGACACCACAAAGGCATTCTTATGGTTGCCGTCCAGGGTGAGGTAATTGTCCAGCACCAGCCTTATGCCTTCCGGTACGGTAAACAGCGCCTGGTCCCGGTCATTGCTGATAGTACGCCCGGGTCCGTCTCCTTGGATGGTAATGGTCTTGGGGGCATTGCCGGTAAGAAAGATAACCCGGTTGCTGGTAAAACTGCCGTTTAGGGTGATGGTATAGGCGCCGCCTGCGGGGTTGCCGTTGATGGCGGCAACGGCCCGGGTAAAGGCGGCCTCTGTTGCAGCGGTGTGGTGGTCAGCGCGCTCCCTGAGTACGGCCTCCCAGCGGCCGGTCAGTTTAAGACTCAACTCCTCCATAGCTGCCAGAGCCTTATCAAGACTCTCATAGTCTGCCGAGCCTCCGGCCTTCTGCACCCCGCTCACCAGGTCTATGACCGCCGCATTGAACATAGCCGTACCCCCGAAGCTCCGGGCGCTTACCGACAGGACCAGCCGCGGGTTCGTCCCCCGGCCCAGATTGGGCAGGTATTCGTCCGCCACATCCCCCCCAAACTGGTTGTCGTACTCCCTTTGCACCTGTTCAAGGCTCTTGGTGCGGGGATACACCGCATAGGTCCCGCTTCTCACCAGGTGTAAGGCCAGTATCTGGGCCAGGGTGTCCGCTTCCCGGCTGTCTGCTCCGCCGGATAACTGCACCGGAGGGACGGCCAGCAGGGGCAGGGCCGAGACATCCTCATGGATGGCCGCGGCAATGGCCTTCGCCATGGCAGGGAGCTTGCCCCGTATCTCATCGGGAGTCCGGCAGATTTGGAAGTCCCCGGCTATCTGGCGCAGGTCTTCTATGTGCAGTATGGAGATGATGAGCAGGTTTTGGCTGCCCAGCCGGGTACTAGCGCCGCAGACCACGTACCGCGCGCCCAGCTGCCTGCCTATGGCAGCCAGGGTATCCGGGTTGGTAAAGCCCGATGACTCCTGAAAGCCCTGCTCATCCCGCATTGCCCGGATAATGCTGGTCCGCGGCACCGGGGTAAAGGAATCGCTTATAGGCTTCTCAAAGGAGAAGAGTTCCGCGATGGTCTCCCCCTCCTCCCCCTCAAAGCCGGTGAAGGGGAGTATGGCCAGGGTTGCTTCCTCCCGTGCCTTAGCCTTAGCTTCCGCCTGAGCCCGGGCTTCCGCCTGAGCCTTAGCTTCCACCTGAGCCTGGGCTTCCACCTGAGCCTGAGCCCGGGCTTCCGCCCGCGTCCGTGCCTCTGCCGCAAGCCGTTCCTGTTCAGGATTCACCGCAGGAGGGGAGGCGCAGCCTAAGAGCGCGCTGCCCAGGAGGATGAGCAGACTTGCCTGTATGCATACGTGGATAGCTGATGAGCGTTTCATAGTTCCTTCCTTACATCAGAGCAGGATCACGCCTCAATAAAGCGTGAGTATACTGTATCACGGTCTGGAGGATTCTGCCATATTCCAGGATAAACCCACTGGGGGGAAAGGCACGCATCATCTGAGAGTCGAACTCACGGTAATCACTTCCCCCGCCGGGCCGCTGTTGACAAGCCCCGTCTCTCCCATGAGTTTCTTGATTTCGCTGATCGGTGGCTCTGTCTGGCCATAGTCCTCTCCCCCGGCTGGTTTCGGTAAACCTATTGCCATGAAGCTTCCTGCCCGGTATACTCATCGTAATTTAGCGCTAAGTGAGGAATATATGATTCGAGGGGGAGATATCTCCAAGGGAACCTGTCTGCTTCAAAAGGGGCAGCCCTACATCGTGGTAGAGCGGGAATTCGTCAATCCAGGGAAAGGAGGCGCCTTTGCTCGGGTCAAGATGAAGAGTATCAAAGACGGAGGGGTCTTGAGCTTGACCATACCTACCCAATCGGAAATAGAGGACGCTCAGGTGAGCAACCCGAGCTGCCAGTTTCAATACGCCGACCAGGACTATTACCACTTCATGGATACTCAAACCTATGAGCAGTACGAAGTGCCTATAGCTGATCTGGAAGACAAAAAGTACTACCTTAAAGAAAACGATGTCTATGAACTGAGCATCTGGGAAGATAAGGTGATCGATATTAAGATCCCCTATAAAGTGGTCTTCACCGTGGTTCAAAGCGAGAACTACGTGAAAGGCGATACGGTCTCAGGGGCTACCAAACCCATTGTTACCGAAACCGGGCTTACCGTCCGAGTCCCCCTGTTCATCAAGGAACATGATAAGATCCTGGTCAATACCGAAACCAAAGAATACGTGGAACGGGTAAACGATTGAGCCCTGCATGAGCCCTTGCCGCGGAGCAGAAGCCTATATAAGCAAAGAAGTGCCCTTTAGGTTCCGGGCCCAGGGCTTTTCTTTTGCCCTTTCCCAGGGCCTGTTCAGCGCCGCTGCGGTGGATACGGGCACCGAGCTCCTGCTTAAAGTGCTTTCCCGGCAGTGGGACCAGGCTCAGGGCCAAGGGCGGCCCCTGCCGCAGAAGGTTCTGGATGCAGGCTGCGGGGTGGGGGTCATAGGCATCTGTATAGCCGGAGCCTTGCTCGCCCCGGGGCATACGCCCCCGGGACAATGCCAGGTCCGCTGCCAGGACAGGGACGAACTGGCCCGGGTCATAACCGCCTACAACGCCCAAAAAAACCGCATCCCTCCAGGCTTGCTTTCAAGCCATACCGAGCCCCTCTTGAGCGGCCCGCGGCATGCCCGCTGGGACCTCATCATTTCCAACCTCCCTGCCAAGGCAGGAAAACCGGTTTTGGCGGATTTTATCTGCCGCTCTGCGGCCTTGCTGAATCCGGGAGCCTCGGTGCTCATCGTGGTGGTTAATCCGCTGGCGGATTTTCTGCGTGCTCAGATCGCCCGGGCAAAGCTTCCCTTGCAATACGATGAACCGGGAAGGGAGCATAGGGTTTTCATGTACGGCCCCCCTGCTTCGCCTCTCCCCCTGGAGCCGGTGCAGGCGGGAGGGCATCTGCTTCAGGATTACCCTATGTATCATCGCCGCCGCGGGGCTTATGTCCTGGAGGGCTTAGGCTACTCCCTGGACAGCATCCAGGGAGTAGAGGACTTTGACAACCCCAGCGGAGCGGTCCAGGTGGCAGCCAAACTGATACGCCGCTTACACCCAGATAAGCTCAGGCTTCCTCCCCGGAGTTCCATCCTGGTCTATGAACCTGGTCAGGGACACCTTCCCCGCTGGTTCTTGGAGTACCTGGCCCAGGAAAAGCCTTCCGCGGCGTCCCCGGGCTGCCGTTGGGTGTTTTTCAGCAGGAATATCCTTGCTCTGGAAGCGTCCCGATATAATATGTACCCGCAAGCCGTCCTTGCCATAGCCGGCTTAGACCTCAGCATAAACCGGGAAGCCCTCGCGGCTGCCCTGGAACCAGAGGGCCGCACCTATGAGCTCATCCTGGGCTTTCCCCGATTCGTGCCGCAAACCGACCGGATCATCCCCCTCTGGGAGGGGCTCCGCGCACTGCTCTCCCCAGGAGCTATGGTGATCATGGCCCTGCCTGCGTCTGAGGCAGAACGCTTTGACAGGAAGAAGCCTTCGGGGTTTAATCGCCTGGGGGATTGTAAACGCAAGGGGTTTCGGGCCCTGGGATACCGGTTTCTCTCATGACGGATATGCAGCGGCGCCCTAGTCCTTCTTGAGGCTGAGCAGTTTCCATATCCGAGGACTCTCTTGCCCCAAAGCCCAGAATCCAATGGATTGCACCCCCAGGGTACGGTACATTTTCATGCGCAGCGAAAGGGACTGTTCGTCTTCGTAGTAGGCGGTAACCCTAACCGGAACTTCATAGGTAAAGGTAGGTATCCCCTGTTCCCTGCGGACTTCGGTAACCTGATGCTCCTGTTTAATCCGCTCTATTCCTGAGAAATGGAAAGCCCTGAAGAGGTTGCTGCTTCCCCAGGTTCGGCCATAAAAGGGCAGTCCCATGATGAGCTTCTCCGGCCCTATCGTTTTAAGGGAGTAGGAGGCCACGGCTTTACACCAGTCCATAGAAGCAATGGGCCCCGGCTCGCTGGTAGCCCAATGTTCGTCATAGGCCATCACCAGGATCCGGTCCACCAGGGGCTTGATTCTTTCATAATCGTAGACGTCATTATCCAGGGTACGAAGCCGGGCACGAAGGGCAATGGTGAAGCGCTTATTGCCAAGACCTTTACGCAGCTCTGCAAGAAAGGAATGGAAGGTATCCCGGTCCCTGGGAGGAACATCCTCAAAATCAATTTGCAGGCCGTCAAAAGGCTTTGCCTTTTCAAGCAAGTCGGCGATCAACTGCTTGCGCACCGGGCTGCCTTCCATGAGCACGAAATGGGACAAGGCCCTGCCTGTGCAGCCCACTACCAGGTGTATCCGTCCTGAAAACCGGGGAATAGCCTTGGGATTGGGGACGTTTACCAGTTGGCCATAGGAATCCACTTCCGCTCCAAAATACCCAATATCCGTGAGGGGAGCCTCCTTGGTGAAGGCATCTTCTTTGCCGCTGATGAGGTAGCCCCAGATTTCTCCAAACGAAGATACCCCTCCCGGTTCCTCTTCCGGCTCTTCTTCCGGGGCTTTCTCTGCTGCCGCCTCTTCTTCGGAAGCCGGGACCCTAAGGGCTGTCTCAGGGCTTTCTTCCACGGTATACTCCTCGATCTGGATATCCTCATCGGCTACATCCGGCTTCTGTTCCACCTCTGGGTGCACCGGTTCGGATTGACATGCAGGAAACCCGATCACCAGAAGGGCCACGAAAAAGCACCATAGCCAGCGGCTGTTCTTTGAGCCTTGCAATCCCTTCATGAGGCTAGCCTTTAGGGGGAGTGCTTTCCGGCATTACTATCTCGGATTCCGCAGGCAAACGGATATTGTAGGTAGGTGTAGTCAGGTCGAGATGGGCAGCTCTGAAGCCGTCCTGAAGGTTCTGGTAGAGATCAGAGTAAATTTTCGGAACCTTAGCCACGGTCTTGGTGTAGCAGTTGATTTCATAGCAGGCGTAGTAGTCGTTGAAGGCGGTTTGCAAGACATAGGGTTTTGGATGTTCCAGGATATACTCTGTCTTAGCAGCCGCGGTAAGGAGTATCTCATGTACCAGAGGCCAGGGAACGGCATACCCCATAGAAACGTTTACATGGAGAATAAGGCCCTCTTCTTTTTCAGCAGCAGAGAAATTGTAATTGGTAATACTTGAGGTGAGCAGCGTCATATTGGGGAAGGTAATAAATTCGTTCTTGTGGGTCCTGATTCGAGTAACCATAGCGGACTTTTCCACCACGAAACCGGTAACATCGTTGAGCTTGATACGATCCCCAATGGTAAAGGGGCGCATATAGGTGAGCACAATACCTGCCACCAGGTTTCCGATGAGCGAACTGGAACCCAGGGAGAATATAATACCCACAAACACCGAAACCCCCTGAAAAACCGCGGAATCCGAGTTCGGCAAGTTGGGGTATATCACGATAAGGGTAAAGGCGAATAAGAGGACCCGTAATATGTTGTAGGTCGGTTCAGCCCAGTCAGGATAAAACCCCGGTATAACCAATTTGCCTTTTTCTATTTGGGTGGTAAAGAATTTAATGGTCCGCAGCACATAGCGGGCGATCACGATGATGATGATGATCGTAATGAAATTGGGGATGTAGCTGACTATGTTAATGAGGGTGGAATGTAAGGGGTTCAATATGTAGCCAAAGAGGGTGGAAGCCAGGTGCTTGGTCGGCTCAAAGAGGCTGAATACCAGGGGCAGGGTCAGATACAACTGGAAGATAATGACCAGAACTTTTACGATGCGCAACAGGAAGTACGCCATATTAAGCATTTGATTGATCTCCAAGAGGCGATACCGCTTAATGATGAGGGGCTTAAAATAGGTTTGCCCGTAAAGGGTTATTCTATCCTGAAACTTCTTAAAGAGGGACCAGACCAAACGTATGAGCAAAGCCTGGATTATGATAATCGCCGCGGCTATACCTAAGCGTATAGGCAGGTTCAGCCGTATCAAGGTACCGGTTACCACGTTTTCTCGTTCTTCGGTTTGGAGAACTATTCCATCCTCCCCCTCTTGGACCAGGGGAATGGGAAGGGTCCCTTGGGCATACAGGCCCTGGGGAGGAAGTCCGAGCAGATTGATGGCCAAGACGCAAAGGCCACATACAAAAGATAGGAAACGCATAGTATACCTCCATTTTTTCACCGAGGAGTCTTGTGGATTGCAAGGGCTTTACAAATTCCGCTTGCCTGCCCTTATGTCCATCTATCCAAAGCCCTTTATCCCCTCGATAATCCTCTTATCCTATAAAGCAAGTATTCGTTTTTTGACCTTGAGTATCCGTGCAGCTTACATCTAGAACACATACAGAAAATATACCATAGCAATGAAGCTTCAGAAACTTCTAGCCACTACTATAGTACATGGGTCTGGATAAAACAATAGAGCCCATTGCCTCAAAAAGCTCCCGTCTGGTTTTCATCCCTAAGCTCATGTGTTCCATGCTCCTGTGGAAACAGTATCCTTTGAGAGCTGAGCCTGTTCCAAAACTACGGTCAAGCCCGCCGGGAGATGGCAGCCGCACCCTGCACCTCCCGGCGGTACCTTGACCGGGGCCACCGTTCCCTGCATGGGTTTGGGCAGACTCCATCGTAAAAGAGTACCGGTCTCTCCGCCTTGATACGGATTCACCGGCACGGTTATAGTGGTATATATGGAACAACTGAAACGGACCACCCATTGCGGCGCCTTAAGGAAGCAGGATGCGGGCAAAACCGTGGTATTAAACGGCTGGGTCCACCGTAAGCGGGATCATGGAGGCATTACCTTTATTAACCTTCGGGATCGCTACGGTATTACCCAGGTAGTGGTGGGGGAAGGATCCCCGGCAGCCCTCAGCAGCCTAAGCGCAGAACTGCGGAACGAGTACTGTATCGCGGTGGCAGGAGTGGTTCGCCTGAGACCGGATGCTATGGTAAACCCTGAGATGGCCACCGGCGAAATCGAGGTGCTCGCAGATACTCTGCTTATCCTCAACCGCAGTGAGGTCCTTCCCTTTCCCATAGATGAAGAAACCGGGGCAAAAGAGGAACTGCGCCTCAAATACCGCTACCTGGATCTCCGTTCTGGAGCTATGCAGAAACGGATCCGCCTGCGCCATGAGGTAAGCTTTGCGGTCCGGGAATGGATGATCCGCCAGGGCTTCTACGAGATTGAAACCCCCAGCTTCATCAAATCCACCCCTGAGGGGGCCCGGGATTACCTGGTGCCTTCCCGGCTCTATCCGGGTAAATTCTACGCCCTTCCCCAGTCTCCCCAGTTGTATAAGCAGATCCTTATGGTGGCGGGCTTTGATAAATATTTCCAGATTGCCCGTTGTTACCGAGACGAGGATGCCCGGGGAGACCGGCAGCCCGAGTTCACCCAGATCGATATAGAGATGTCTTTTGTGGATAGGGAGGATATTCTCGCCATAACCGAGGGGCTCTTGGGCTATGTGTTTAAGCAATGCCTGAACCGGGAACTGCCCCCCCAGTTTACCCGCCTGAGCTATGAGGCCGCTCAGGAGCAATACGGTACGGATAAGCCGGATCTCCGTTTTGCGCTGCCTTTGCAGGATTTCGGCCCCTATGTCGGCGCGGGAGGTTTTCAAGCCTTCAAAGACGCCCTGGCAACTGGGGAAGCGGAAAAACAGGCCGCCGCAGCCAAGGGGATTAGCCAGGCCGGCGGCGGAGTCAAGGCCCTGGTGGTACCGGGTAAGGCATCCTATTCCCGCAAGCAGATCGAAGAACTGGAAGCCCATGCCAGGATCTACCAGGCTAAGGGCCTGGCTTGGATGAAGCTTGCCGGTACTGAAGCTGCGCCGGTACTGGAAGGCGGGGTGGGGAAGTTTTTTACCGCCCAGGCACAGGACATCAGCAAAGGCTTAGGCGCAAAACCCGGGGACCTCATCCTCATGGTGGGAGATTCCCGCAGGAAGATAGCCAACACCGCCCTGGGAGCGGTGCGCTCCAAGCTTGGCCGGGATCTGGGGCTCCTGGACGCGGGGCACTTTGCCTTTGTCTGGATCCTGGACTTTCCCCTCTTTGCATTCAACGAAGCAGAGAATCACTGGGAAGCGGCCCATCACATGTTCTCCCATCCCCAGGAGCAGTACCATGAAATCCTGGAACAGGACCCTGGTTCGGTGAAGGGGGATCTCTACGATCTGGTCCTCAATGGGTATGAGCTGGCCTCTGGTTCCATCCGTATCCATGAGCCAGAGTTACAGAAACGGATCTTCCGTATCCTAGGGCTGGATCCCCAGGAGGCAGAGCAGAAATTCGGTTTCCTCATTGAAGCCTTCAAGTTCGGCGCTCCTCCTCATGGGGGTATCGCCCCTGGTTTGGATCGCCTGGTGATGCTCATAGCCGGGGAAACCTCGATCAAAGAGGTCATCCCCTTCCCCAAGAATTCCTTTGCCCAGAGTCCCCTGGATGACAGTCCCAGCGAGGTAGCTCAGAAGCAGTTGGATGAATTGCATCTTTCCATCGTGAGAACCAGTGAAAGCATATATTGAGTTATGCCTTACCTTTGTCAAGATTGGGTGCAGCACCTTTGGCGGGGGCTATGCCATGATCCCCGTATTAGAACGGGAGCTGATCCAGAAGAAAGGGTGGACCACCATGGAAGAGGTCATGGATTATTATACCATTGCCCAGGTAACCCCCGGCATCATTGCGGTGAATACCTCCACCTTCATTGGGTTTAAAAGAAAAGGCATCCTGGGAGGTACCCTCGCCACTCTTGCCTTTGTGTTTCCCGGAGTTGCCTTTATCACCGCTATTGCCCTGTTTTTGCAGAATTTTGCGGATTATCCCTTGGTTCAACATGCTTTTACCGGCATACGGGTAGCAGTAGGAGCCCTTATTCTGGATACGGTACTGAAGCTCCTCAAAGGGGTATTCAAGGATGCTAAGGCCCTGGTTATTTTCATCCTTGGCTTTGCCCTTTCCGCCTTGTTCAACACGAATCCAGTGCTCCTGGTTACCGCCGCAGGAGTGGCGGGCTTTTTCCTGTACCGTCCTCAAAAAGGTGCGGCCCCTGGGGGTAAAGGCGGCCCGGTATGATCCTCTTGCTGCTGTTCGCAGAATTTGTCAAGATCGGGGTCTTTTCCGTGGGCGGCGGCCTAGCTACACTTCCCTTCCTCTACCAGTTGGCCGATACCTATGAATGGATAAGCTATGAGATGATTGGCAATATGCAGGCCGTGGCCCAATCCCTGCCTGGGGCCATTGGGGTCAATATGGCGGCCTATACGGGCTTCCTCTGCGCGGGGATTCCAGGGGTAGTAGTAGCGGTCCTGGGTCTGGTAAGTCCTTCCATAATCGTTATCATCATCATTGCCCGGATGTTCCAGGCTTTTAAGGAAAACCAGGTGGTCAAAGCGGTGTTTTCCGGTCTCCGGCCAGCCGCCGGGGGCCTTCTCTGCGCTGCTGGTTTTGGGGCTCTCCAGCGCTCCCTGTATCAGGCTGCGCCGGTTTGGTATGAAAGCATCCAGTGGCAGGAAGGGCTCTTATTTTTGGTCCTTTTTTTGCTCATCTTTAAGTTTAAGAAGCACCCGATTATCTACATTGCCCTGGCGGGTGCTGCAGGGGTAGTTTTGGGCTTATAAGGGAAGGTGGAGTGGCTTGAGTGCTATTTCAAGAGGGTAGGAATTATTTTTTTGTATAATCTCTAGCCTACTATCTCGGTCAGAATCAATAGATGGACAACAAAGGGGGTACCGGAATGGATGATTCAGGCAGGTGAGGAAGAACAGATACCAAACAAGTGGATAGCGGGGCGTTAATAAAGACGGAAAACAGACCCTGGGGACATTCCGGGGCGGATTACCGAGAGAGGTGGCCGATAAGCAGTGCGCTGTTGGATGTATCTTGTCAGGAGGGGAGGCTTCCGCTGCCGGTAAGGGGCGACTCCTACGGGACACCATAGGAAGGATAGAGGAGAGTCCGCTTTATCGGTTAAGAGATGGGGCCTATGAGGACGGGGAGACCCGGCTGCATACGTGTGAATGGGGGTATAGTCCGGGAGAGCAGCGTAAAAGAACCGGAAGACTTCTTGGGAATATGACCGAGAGGTATAGAGACAGCGGGATGAGGGAGGGCGGATATTCCGGTGGCTGAAAGGGTTCAGGGGGATAGGGACAAGCTGGAGATGATGTTAGTCCCGAGTATCTATCTTGCCTTATGAGTTATCGCAGTTTGTTCATTGATTTCACCTAATATGACCAGGCCCTAGTATCGAGTCTCTATTTAAACTGTGGATATAGGCGTTTCAGTTTAATGCGGGCGTCAGCTGTGGTAAACCGCCAGTTGATTTTACGCGCTTCTTGGTTGCGCCTTCTATTCCA
>JAITEL010000139.1 GCA_031282065.1 Treponema sp. | reverse complement strand
TTTTGCCCGGAGTGTACTGAACGGTTCCCTGAGGGCTTTCTCGATATTTTTTGAGCCCTATACGGTGGAACGGGAACCCAAAGCAGAAGATGTTTCCAGGGCTTTGGCGGATTTTCAGGGGGCCTACTGGAAAAGGGCTCTCCTATTGGTAGCGGCCGCTTTTTTGTTGTCCTGTTTTTTGGCTTTTGCCGCCAATGCTGTTATATATATTAAAGATGATAAAGAAGCGATGGAAAAAATACGGGGCGCATTGAAAAAAACGGGCAAGGATCGTTCGTGATTATTCTCAAGGACCTGTGGAAGACCTATCCCTTGGGGAAGATGCAAGTTGACGCCTTGAAGGGGATTGATCTGGAGATTTTTGAGGGTGATTTTGCCGCGGTGGCCGGCCCTTCGGGATCGGGCAAGACTACTATGATGAACATCATCGGCCTTATTGACAGCCCAACATCGGGTACGCTGCAGATCAACGGCAGGGAAGCGGCATCCTTGGGCCGCCGGGAACTTGCCCGTATGCGGCGGGAGTATATTGGTTTTGTGTTCCAGTCTTTTAATCTGCTCCCCGTTCTTACGGTTTATGAGAACGTGGAACTTCCTTTAACTATCGGCAAAAAGACGGGGAGCCGGAAAGAAAACAGGGAACGGGTGGAATACCTTTTACAGGAAGTGGGACTTGAGGACCGGCGCACCCATAAACCGTCGGAGCTTTCCGGGGGCCAGCAGCAGCGGGTAGCCATCGCCCGGGCCCTGGTTACCCGGCCCCGGATCGTCATAGCCGATGAACCTACGGCTAACCTGGATTCCGCCAATGGGGAGCGGGTCCTGGAACTTATGAATACCATCAACCGCGAAGAGGGTACTACCTTTATCTTTTCCACCCATGATCCGGATATCTGGAAACTGGCAAATCATGTGGTTTTTTTGCGGGATGGCCTTATTGAACAGGAGCGGCGCCGCCAAAATACTGGCGAAAAAGAAATTGTTGAATGAATTCAGGGGTATTTTTCCCCTTGTCCTGAAAAATATAGCAAGAAACAAAAAAAACAGCCTCCTCATCGTTCTACTTATCACTTCCATCACCTTCCTCTTTTTTATCGGCAATTCGGTAATTGGCAGTTCGGATCAGGGTCTGCGGGATGCCTACATCGACAGCCTTACCGGCGATGTGGTCATTCAGAAAATTTCCCCGGTCACGATGAATCTCTTTGGCGCCAATACCCCTGTGATCGATGAGTTTTTCACGATCCCCGAATTTCCCGCCTTTGATCGTATCCGGGAGATGGCCCTGGATCAGCCAGGGGTTGCCAGGGTAACCAGCCAGGTGTCCACCAAGGCTTTCCTGGACATGCTGGATATTCGTTCCCCCGCCCTTATCAGCGGTGTGGATCCCGCCACCTATTTTGATGTGTTCCCCGGTCTTATCCTGGAGGCGGGCCGTTTTCTCAAGGCCGGTGAATACGGGGCCATGATTACCGCCGATCGGGCGCAGCAGATCGCCGATAGTTCCGGGGTATACCCCGCCATAGGAAGTCCCCTGCTTTTAACCGCCGGCGGGGCCGTGGGCTTTAAAATCCGGGAACTCCCCCTGGTGGGCATTTATCGCTATAAAAATACCGGTCCCCTGATGAATACAATTGTTATCACCGATCCTCAGACCGCGCGGATCCTGGCCAGTATTCAGGTTGCTTCTTCCAATGCCGAGACCGGGGAAGAGACCCTGGGTTTATTGGATTCTTCCATGGAGGATATTTTTGGGGAGATTCCGGAATCCGGCGGCCCTGATGCTCCACTGGAGAATATTCAAACACCCGGTATTCCAACCCCTAATAATCAGGGGCCGGGTTTTTCTGAAGATACCGGGGGCCTGAGCCCCGATTCCCTTGCCGCCTATCTGGGTAGTTTTACCGGCAATGAGCCGGAGATCCTCTTTGGAGGGGATTGGAATTTTATTATCCTCCGCCTTGAACCGGGTGTTTCCGCGGGAAAGGTAATTTCCTCCCTGAATAAAAAGATCAACCCCATGGGCGCTGTGGCGGTAAACTGGCGGATAGCCGCGGGTAATTCGGCTATCCTGCTTTTTTTAATCCAGGCCCTTTTTAACGGCGGCATTTTCCTGATGAGCGCCGCGGGGATCATCGCCGCAGTAAATATTCTTTTAATATCGGTCTTTAAGCGGATCTCCGAGATTGGAACCCTTAGGGCCATCGGCGCCGGGGACGGGTATATCCGGGGCCTTATTCTGGGGGAGAACTTTATACTTTCTTGTACGGCGGGATGTCTGGGCCTCCTTGCCGGTTTCTGGACCGTTTGCGCGGTAAACCGGGCCGGTATCCCGATCCCCAACGATTTAATTGCCTCCCTTTTAGGGGGAGACGTTCTCAGCCTCCGCGTTATTCCTTCGGTGGCCGCTGCCTCCTTTGGGGTGGCCCTGCTTTTGGGTCTTGCCGCCTCGATATTTCCGGTGGAAACCGCGGTCCGCATTGATCCGATTGTGGCGGTCCGGCAGACTTAGCATGAAGTTCCTCACGCTGGCCCTTCTTTCCGGTAAATATCTTATCCGTTACCGCCGCCGGTATTTTTTTCTGTTCCTTGCCCTGAGCATGGGATTCAGTATCGTTACCCTGATGACCGCGGTCAAGGACCGGATGTACGCCAATGTGTATAAGTCCGCCCAGGATCACTATGCCGGGGACATTGTCGTCGTTGGGCATGACAGTTCTTATGCGATGGATAACCACCTTACTGCGGAGGCAAAGGCGGAGGTATACCAGGCTATAGAGGCCGTCCACCTTGAAGGTCCCCGGATGGTAGAGCGGACCCATTTTCCCCAGAACGGGGTGCTGTATTTTAACGGCAGCGCGGTAAGGCTTAAGTACGTCATCGGTGTTGATTGGGATAACGAGGCTTCCTATTTTGACAGCCTTGATTACCGGGAACGCCTTGATTTGCCGGGGATCGAGGATTCCCCTGTGCTGACCCAGATGGAGAACATGATCTACCTTTCCGCGCCGGTGGCCGACCAGCTCAATGCCCGGGTGGGAGACAGTTTAATTCTGGAGGTAAATACCCGCTGGGGTCAAAAAAACACCGGGGCCTTTATTGTCGGCGGCATTGTGGAGGATTCCACCATTTTTGGTTACTACAAGGCCTACATCGGCCGGATTACCCTTAACCGCCTGCTCCTTATTGACGATGAGGACTGTTCAATTATCGGAATATTTGTTAAGGACCGGTGGAAGGTAGAGAAAATACGGGCCCTTCTCCAGGGGGATTTGGAGAATCGTATGCAAACCGGGCCCATTGTTTATGACCGGGAGGAATTTGCTCAAGCATCCGCCGAACCCCACGAGGGCATACGCATATTTCTTATTACTATCGCCGTGTACCTGTCGGAGGTGGACGACCTTTTGGGGGCCATGAACATTATCACCTATTTTTTATATGCCATGATGCTTATTATTATGATGGTGAGCGCCCTGGTAACCTACCGTCTTATCCTTCACGAGCGGCGCAGGGAACTGGGGACCATGCGGGCCATCGGTTTTTATGGCGCCGACATCCGCCTTATTTTGATACTGGAAACCTTTGGCCTGGCCCTGGTATCCCTGGCGGCGGGGATGCTCCTGGCCCTGTTTTTTCAGTGGCTTGTTACTTTTATTTCCTTTTCGTGGTTTCCTAGTTTTGAGATCTTTCTGGATAATGGCAGGCTTGCGACCCTGTACGTGCCCCGGACCGTGGCGGTAAATATTCTGGCGATTTTCATAAGCCTTTTTTTGGCGGCCCTGGTGCCGGTCTATCGATCTTCCCGGGAGTCCTTACCCGATATGCTCAGTGGAGGCCCCTAGATGTTACGTGTAAAAGGCCGTGTGGCTACGCTGTTCGTGGTGGTATTTTTGCCGGCCTCGCCGGTCCTTTTCGCCCAAACGGACCTGGAGATTTTACGCCGGGCGGATGCCCTGGTCAGTTATCTGGATACCGATTTTTCCGCCGAGTATACCATCGTCCAGGATAAGCCCGGCCAGAGCCGTTCCACCACGGTGGCGGGGGTTTTCCGCCGGGACAGCATCGAAACCTACGTGATCGTGGTCATGCAGCCGGCGGTAAGCCGGGGCCAGGGCTATCTGAAACAGGGCAAGACTCTGTGGTTTTACGATCCCGAAAGCCGGCGTTTTAACACCACGTCCAGCGCGGAACGGTTTCAGAACACCAATGCCCGTAATTCGGATTTTACCCGATCCACCCTGGCCCAGGATTACCGGATCCTCCAGGGAGAGGATGTGGCCCTGGGCCGGTTCAAATGCCGGCTCCTTACCCTGGAGGCCCTGACCAACGAGATAACCTACCCCCGGATGAAGATCTGGATCAGCGAGGACGGTTTGGTACGCAAGACCGAAGATTACAGCCTTTCCGGTCAGCTCCTGCGGACCAGCGCCTTCCCCGAGTACCACCAGATTGAGAATCGTTTTGTTCCCCGGCGGGTCCTCTTTGAGGAAACCTTAAAGGGGGCGGTGATTGACGGAAAGTTTGTCAACGAGAGGACCCAGATAACCATCAACCGGCCCTCCTTTGCCAGGGTCCCCGATTCTACCTACTCCAAGACCTTTCTGGAGTCCGTGAATAGATGACCCCCCCCGTTCAATGCCGTCCCAGACTCTTTGCGGCCCTCCTGTTTCTGTGGGTTTTTGTTCTTTGGGTTCCGGTCCCCGCGGCTGCCCAGGAGGAGCCTCCCCTGGATTGGGATTTTGACACCCTCTTTGATGAACCGGAGGAGATTTCCCTGAATTCCCCGGCGGGGGGGTCCGGAAACGGGCCGGAGGCACCGGAAAAAGACGGTTCTGTGTCCGCCGCTGCCGAAGGAAATTCCGGCCTTGCCGGCTTGCTGCGCCGTTCCGGTTTTTCCCTGGATCTTTCTTACAGCGCCAACGGCGGTTTTTCCCCGGGTTGGAGCGAAAGTCCCTGGTTTGCCGGGGACTACGAATCGGCATATACCAATGTTTTGGGTGTAAACCTGTATAGTTATCTTGGTATGGATGTAAGGGTCTCGGAAAGCTTCCGGGCCCACAGCTCTATCGGCTTTACGATACCCGAAAAGAGCGGTTTTTTTCTGAACGATTTTTACATTGATTATACCCTGTTCAAACAGGTATTTTTCCGGGTGGGCAAATTTGGGCATAACTGGGGCATTTCCCCTAATTTCCCCGCCGCTAATCTCCTGTCCCGTATCCCCCCGGGGAGTCCCCGGCACGGTGGGGCCGACTGGGGGGACCCCTATATCCTTAAAGTGGATATTCCCATCGGCATTGGGGGCTTGCAGCTTCTTACCCTTACCCGGCCGGGCTTCATACAGGGTTCCACCCCGGAATTCAAAGAACTGGGTTATGGGGGAAAGTACAACCTGGCCTTTACCTGGGCGGACATTGATGTGGGTATGTTCTACCACCAGGAAATGCCCCTGCGGGGTTTCGCGTCAATCAAGACCACGATAAAGGATACGGAGTTGTACCTTGAAACCCTGGGGGTAGTACAGCCCAAGACCTGGGATGGCTACGGTTTTTCCGTCAACGCGGGCCTTGTTCAGGATCTCTTTAATGACCGTGTTACGGTGAACGCCGAAATTTTTTGGAATGGGGAGGACGACGCCTATTATTTTAAGCCAAAGACCGAACTTGATGAGGCGAAATCTTCTCCCTTTATTTCCGGTCTCAATGCGGCTTGGAATCTGGTTTTTCGTCCCCCCTGGATATGGGACCTCCGGTTTGCCATTACGGGTCGTTGGGCTTTGGATACCAACACGGCCTATATCCTGCCGGGCTTGAGCTTTTCGCCCCTGTCCCACCTTGACGTTTCCCTGGGCTTCCCTATCGCCCTGGGCGGCCGGGAAGGCCGCTATTACCGCAGCAATGCCGATAAGAACGGCCGCCCCTTCGGCATCGCCCTGCTGGTAAACCTCCACGGCAGCTACTACCGGGATTTGTATTAAGCCTTGCAACCCATTGAAAATCGTTGAAAATCTTGCTATATTATCACATATTAAGACATTTAGCGGATCAAGCAAAAGGAGTTATTATTAGATGAGCATCGATATCACCAAGATGCGCAACATCGGGATCAGCGCCCATATCGATTCCGGGAAGACTACCCTTTCCGAGCGCATCCTTTTTTATAGCAACAAGATACACGCCATCCACGAGGTCCGGGGCAAGGACGGGGTGGGGGCCACCATGGACCACATGGAACTTGAGCGGGAACGGGGCATCACTATCCAGTCCGCCGCCACCCAGGTTACCTGGAAAGAGCATACCATCAACCTGATCGATACCCCCGGGCATGTGGACTTTACCATCGAGGTGGAGCGGTCCCTGCGGGTCCTGGACGGGGCGATTCTGGTACTCTGCGCGGTGGGGGGAGTCCAGTCCCAGTCTATCACCGTGGACCGGCAGCTTAAGCGCTACCATGTGCCCCGGATCGCCTTTGTGAATAAGTGCGACCGTACCGGGGCCAATCCCTTCAAGGTGAAGATCCAACTGAGGGAAAAGCTGGGTTTGAACGCGGTGATGATTCAGATCCCCATCGGCCTGGAGGACAAGCTGGAAGGGCTGGTGGATCTGGTTACCATGAAGGCGGTCTACTTTGACGGCGATCAGGGGACGGAGATCCGCTTCGCGGAGATTCCCCCCCATCTGAAGGCGGACGCGGAAAAGTACCGGGAGGAACTTATCGACGCGGTGTCCATGTTCAGCGATGAACTGGCCGAACTGTACCTGGCCGGGGAGCCCATCCCCGAGGACTTTATCCACCAGGCTGTCCGCAAGGGGACCCTGGCGGAACAGTTTGTGCCGGTGATGATCGGCTCGGCCTATAAAAATAAGGGGATTCAGCCCCTGCTGGACGCGGTAGGCTATTACCTGCCTAATCCCACGGAGGTGAAGAACTACGCCCTGGACCTGGACCACGGGGAGGAACGGAAGGAGCTTTCCGCGGACGAGAAAAGCCCCACGGTGGCCCTGGGCTTTAAGCTTGAGGACGGCCAGTACGGCCAGCTTACCTATGTGCGCATATACCAGGGCTCGCTTAAAAAGGGCGATGAGCTTTACAACACCAGGGCGCGGAAGAAATTCAAGGTAGGACGGCTGGTCCGTATGCACGCCGATGACATGGAAGACATCAGCGAAGGCGCGCCCGGAGACATTGTGGCCCTTTTCGGCATTGACTGCGCCTCAGGGGACACCTTCTGCGGCGGCGGCAACTATGCCATGACCTCGATGTTTGTGCCCGAACCGGTTATCTCCCTGGCAATCAACCCCAAGGACAAAAAGTCCGCGGACCAGATGGCCAAGGCCCTTAACCGCTTTACCAAGGAAGACCCCACCTTCCAGACCTATGTGGATCCCGAATCCAACCAGACCATCATCAAGGGTATGGGAGAGCTGCATTTGGAGGTCTATATAGAGCGGATGCGCCGGGAATACCGCTGCGAGGTGGAAACCGGAATGCCCCAGGTGGCCTATAGGGAAGCCATCACCCAGCGGGCGGCCTTCAACTACACCCACAGAAAGCAAACCGGCGGTGCGGGGCAATACGGACGGGTTGCCGGCTATATGGAACCCTTCGGAGAGGGAGACTACGAGTTTGTGGATGCGGTCAAAGGCGGGGCCATTCCCACGGAGTTTATCCCCAGCTGCGATAAGGGCTTCAAGGAAGCCCTGAAACGGGGGAGCCTCATCGGGTTTCCCATTGTGAACATCCGCTGTCTCATCAACGACGGGCAGTCTCACCCGGTGGATTCCTCGGATATAGCCTTCCAGATGGCCGCCATCGGCGCCTTCCGGGAAGCCTATCCCAAGGCCAAGCCCTGTATCCTGGAACCCATCATGAAGGTGGCGGTGGAGGGGCCCACGGAATTCCAGGGGAATATTTTTGCCTCGATCAACCAGCGCCGGGGTATTATCCTGGCCTCCACCGAAGACGGGACCTTCTCCCGGGTTGAAGCGGAAGTCCCCTTGAGTGAAATGTTCGGTTATTCTACGGCGCTTCGGTCCTTGACCCAGGGTAAGGCTGAGTTTACCATGGAATTTGAGAAATACGGGAAGGTTCCTTCGGGTATTTCCGAGGCTCTGATCAAGGGATATGAAGAAAAGCGGAAGAAAGAGCTGCAACAAAAATAGCAAGAAAGGGAGAGAAAATGGAGGAACACAATGATTAAAGATGAACTCATTCAGCGCAGTCCGGTTCGGGTGTTTGAGCAGTCTATCCATGGGGGCTTGGGTGCCGGCGAACTTGGACTCATCGCTTCCCAGAGCGGCATCGGTAAAACCTCGGTGCTGGTCCAGATAGCCCTGGATAAACTCTTGCAGGCAAAGAAGGTTATTCACGTATCCTTTACCCAGCATACGGATTATGTATTGGCCTGGTATGAAAATATTTTCGCTGAATTCATCAAGAAAGAGAACCTGGAAAACATCGGGGATATGAAGAACGAGCTTATCAAGAACCGGGTCTTGATGAACTTTAACCAAGAGGGCATTACCACCGATCAGATTCTGCGCAGCCTCCAGGCATTGATCCGTGAGGGGGGCTTTAAGGCGGAGTCCCTCATTATTGACGGCTTTGATTTTACCCGGGGGAGTAAGGAGCATTTTGCCGCGGTGAAAGCCTTCGCCCGGGACCTGGGGCTTTCGGTCTGGTACAGCTGCAATGTTAAAGGAGCGGCAGCCCCGGAAGGCCCCCAGCCCATTCCCGGGCTGCTCAAGGACTACCTGGACCTGCTGGATGTGGTCATAGTGCTGGATCCTACGCCTGACTATATCGCCCTCTCGGTATCCAAGGATAGGGACACTTACAATCCCTCGGCATTGGCCCTGCGGCTGGATCCCCGGACGCTGCTGATCCTGGAGGGCTGAAGAGGAACCGGGCGCTTCCCCCCTTAGGTGTGGCGCTTCCCCACCCAGGCGTGGAACTTTCCCACCCAGGTGTGGAACTCCTACACCCAGGTGTGGCGCTTTCCCGCTCAGGTGTGGAACTTTCCCGCCCAGGTGTGGCGCTTTCCCACCCAGGCGTGGAACTTTCCCACTCAGGCGTGGCGCTTTCCCACCCAGGTGTGGCGCTTTCCCACCCAGGTGTGGAACTTTCCCACCCAGGTGTGGAACTTTCCCGCTCAGGTGTGGCGCTTTCCCACCCAGGCGTGGCGCTTTCCCGCCCAGGTGTGGCGCTTTCCCGCCTAGGTGTGGCGCTTTCCCACCTAGGTGTGGCCCGCTACCTGTGAAGAGCGGCGTAACACGTAGCCTTCAATAATATCCGCCACCCCATCATCATCGTTTGACCGCTGGGTAACGACTTCAGCCAGGTCTTTGAGCCGTTCATCCCCGTTTACCATAGCCACCCCAAGCCCGGCCCATTGAATCATCCCGGCATCGTTCATGGAATCTCCCACCGCCAAGACCGCTTCCCGGGGAATCCCCAGTTTTTCCGCCACCTTTGCCAGGGCGCTTCCCTTATCCGTCTGCGGGGGGAGGATCTCCAGGAAATAGGGCTTGCCGGTGAACAGGCTTACCTCCTCCCCTATATAGGTCCTCAAGAGGCTTTCCAGGGGGGAGAGGATCATGGGGTCTCCGGGGATAAGCAGCTTGTGGCACCCTGCGGCAAGCCTATCCCTGAAATTTTCCACCACTACCTGATGCAGCCCGGTGAGCTTCTGGTCATAATCGGCAAATTCCGTAGACCGGGAGACATACATGATACCCTGCTCATACAGCTGCACGGGAAAGCCTTCGGCATGGGCCAGATCAAAGGCCGTGAGGGCACTCTCAGGGGGTATGCGTATCTCATAGATGATGGTTTTCGTACTGCTCTCTTGGATAATCGTCCCGTGGTTACAAACCAGATAGCCCTGCCGTTTGTGCATGCCCAGAGACCGGGCAATGCGCTCCATAGCTGCCGGAATTCTGCTGGAAGCCAGAACCACCACAATACCGGCTGCCGCCGCCCGTTTAATCGTATTCCGCGTACGATAGGACATGCTGAGATCCGACCGTAACAGGGTATCATCCACATCAAGGGCCATCATGCGTATGGGTGTCATTTTCTCTGCATCCCCCTTATGAAGTGCTATTCAACCGTACCAATTTTTCATAGTATAGCATAGAGATTTTTTAAATGTCAAATTGGGGAACATGGCTAAAACATACGTTTTCGTAAATCAAAAAGGAGGCGTGGGAAAAACCACCTCCGCGCTGAATATAGGGGCCTTTCTCGCAAGAGCCGGAAAATCCGTACTGCTGGTGGATTTCGATTCCCAGGGGAATCTCTCCAGCGGGCTGGGCTTTCGCAGGGTTAAACCGGGGGTGTATGAGCTGCTTTCCGGAGCCTTTCCTATTCTCAAGACCATCCAGGAAACCTGCATCCCGAAGCTGCATCTGATTCCCGCGGACATAGACCTTTCAGGAGCCGCGGTGGAACTTATCGCTCAGCCGGAACGGGAGTTTTTTCTCAAGAAAGCCCTGGAGCCGGTACATACCGAGTACGACTATATGTTGATTGACTGCCCTCCCTCCTTGGGGCTGCTTACCATCAACGGCCTCGTGGCCGCGGATGCGGTGCTCATCCCTATGCAGTGTGAATATTTTGCCATGGAAGGGCTCTCCCTGCTTATCAAGGCCATAAAACGGATACAGAAGACCCTCCACCCTTCCCTCAAGATGGGGGGTATTTTCTTCACCCTGTACGACTCCCGCATCCGTCTCTCCCAGGAGGTGGCCAAGCAGGTACGGGGGTACTTTAAGAACGAGGTTTTTTCCACGGTCATTCCCCGCAATGTCCGGCTGTCCGAAGCCCCTTCCCACGGCATACCCATCTCGGAATACGATCCTGCCTGTACCGGGGCAAAGGCCTATCAGAGCTTAACCCAGGAGGTCTTGCAGCGTGACGCCTAAGCAGCCTTTGGGGAAGGGGCTGGACGCCCTCCTTCCCCTGGAAGATGCCCCTGCTTCCGGGGAAGTACTGCTCCCCTTGGAAAAACTCAGGGCTAATCCCCGGCAGCCCCGGAAACACTTTGACCAGGAGGGCCTTCGGGAACTGGCAGACTCCATACGGGAACAGGGGATCATACAGCCGCTCATCGTGGAGGACGGCGGAGACGGAACCTACCTCATCGTGGCAGGGGAACGCCGCTTCCGGGCCGCAGCTCTGGCAGGGCTGCGGGAAGTGCCGGTCCTCATCCGTTCTTACACCGAAGAACAACGCATGGAAGTTTCCCTCATCGAAAACATCCAGCGGACCGACCTCAACCCCCTGGAAGAAGCGGCGGCCTATAAGCAGCTGATAGACCTCACCGGTCTTTCGCAAGAGGACGTGGCGCTTAAGGTGGGTAAAAAACGTTCCACCGTGACCAATGCCCTGCGCCTTCTCAAGCTGCCCCGGGATATGCAGGAAAGCCTTGCCCGGGGCGAGCTTACTGCCGGACATGCCCGGTCTTTGCTTGCAATGGAAAACCCTCTGCAGCAAGCAGAGCTGTTCCACCGGATCATCGCGCACGGTCTTTCCGTACGGGAAGCAGAACGCCTCGCGGCAGGGGGTAAGCGGGAGACTCCGCTGCCAAAGCCCGCCCAGCCCCGGGATCCTGCATTGACCGAGCTGGAAGCCCAATGCATCGAAGTCCTGGGAACCAAGGTTTCCATTGAGGGAGACCTCCGGCGGGGCAGTATCCGTATTGAGTATTACTCCATGGAAGATCTGGAGAGGCTCTATGAGCTTTTGGTGAAATAGGGGAGCCCTGGTGAGCGTCAGCTTGCTCAGGGTTTCCCGCAATCAGCCCGCCATATTCCCTTATTAAGCATTGCGCTTGTTTTTTTGCGGTATTTTCGCTACCCTTATCTTCTAAGGGGAGGGATGAGCAGGGATGATACGAACCGTGCGCAGGAGCGATGTCATGGCCATTTGCGGTATATACAATTACTATGTGAAGCATACGGTGATAAGCTTTGAGGAAAATCCCATTTCCATGAAAGAAATGGAGAGCCGGATTCTGGATATCAGTTCCGTATACCCCTGGCTGGTCTTGGAAGAGGCGGGGGACCTCATCGGCTATGCCTATGTAAACAAATGGAAGGAGCGTACGGCTTACGGATTTTCCGTGGAGCAGAGTATCTATCTGAAACAGGGCCATGAAGGGAAGGGTCTGGGTACCACGTTACTGACCAGATTATTAGAAGAAGTGAAAAAGACCAATATCCATGCGGTGATAGCGGGGATCACCTTGCCCAATGAGCGGAGTGTTGCCTTACATGAAAAAGCGGGTTTTACCAAGATTGCCCAGTTCAAAGAAATCGGCTTTAAGCTCAACCAATGGCTTGATGTGGGGTATTGGGAACTGCTCTTGTAGCCTGTGGAGCCGGGGAAAGGGGTACGGTACGGTGGATAAGGAGCGATCATGATAGTTCTCAAAGGCATATCAAAACAGTATGCGGCGGTTACGGCTATACGGCATGCGGACCTGCTGGTTCCTGAGGGAAGCATATACGGCATTATCGGGAGAAGCGGCGCCGGGAAATCAACCCTGCTTCGGATTATGAGTCTCCTGGAAGCCCCGGATACCGGGGAGGTCTACTACGGTACGGAGCGGGTGGATACCTTACGGGGGATGGATTTGCTGCAAAGAAGGCGGAAAATGGGTATGATCTTCCAGAATTTCAACCTCCTGGGATCCCGGAATGTGACGGGTAATATCGCGTATCCCCTGGAGATTGGGGGGGTACCGAAAAAACAGATCGAAAAAAGGGTGGATGAGCTTTTGGAATTGGTGGATATACAGGATAAACGCAAGGCCCGTTTAGGGGAACTCTCCGGGGGGCAGAAACAACGGGTTGCCATTGCCCGGGCCTTAGCGGTAAACCCGGAGGTCCTGTTCTGCGATGAGGCCACCAGCGCCCTGGACCCCCAGACCACCCGTTCCATCCTCACCTTGATTCAGGAACTGCACGAACGGCTGGGGATCACCGTGGCCCTCATCACCCATCAAATGGAGGTCATCCGGGCGGTTTGTGAGGAAGTGGCGGTTCTGGACGAGGGGCGGATCGTGGAGCGGGGTACGGTTGACGAGGTGTTCAGGGACCCAAAGACCGCCGCTGCGAGGGAGCTGGTCTATGCCTAATCGTATACTGGAAATTCTCAGACTGCTTCCCCAACCGACCCTGGAAACCGTCTACATGACCTTGACGGCCACCCTGCTCGCCTGCATCCTCGGCTTCCCCCTGGGAACCTACCTGTACT
>JAITEL010000099.1 GCA_031282065.1 Treponema sp. | reverse complement strand
CACGGTATCCAGCATATTTACAAAGGAATTCACCAGATTTTGCAGCATAATGGGGACTGCCAGGGTAAAAAGGCCCCGGTAGAACTGTTTATCGCTGAATAGTTCGTTAAGCTTCATCTGTTCATTCTTGGCCTGGGGGTATCCCAAAAGCAAGGGGACCCCTCAGCCGCTTACCGGGGGATCCTGTTTCAGCGTTTCTGTACCCCCAGGAGGCGTATATGTTTCTCGATATGCGCTGCCAGGGCCTGGGCATACAGTCCTTCATGGCTTTTCCAGAGCCGGTACAGCCGGTCTTTAAAGGTATAGGACCCATCCGGGTTCTTTTTATTCAAGATAAGGCCATAGCTTATATGGATGAGCTGCCGGGCATCGGGATGATCCAAAAGCCCTGGCACTTCCGCATCGGTGAGGGCCTCCACCTCAGGGATCCGCGATAAATCGGGAGTAACCTGGTAGTAGGCGGAGGCTTCTTCAAAAACCGCACGGGCGTAGTGGTGCACCTCCCGGTAGAGTCCGGGATCCACCTGGGCAACTACCCGCATGGCCTCAAGCCAGTTGGTACCGGCGGTCTTGATATGGAAAACACCCCGGGTCTCCCGGCCTATGCTGGGGAATACGCTGAACTTATCAGAACCGGAATGAATACTCAGCTTGTACCCAAAATGCCGGGCAATGACCCCATGAACCCGGATTTCCGCTTCAAACTGAGGCAGGTCCCCGCGGTAATCTATCCCCTTCTGAAACGCTCCGCAGAACCGGGGAGCCAGCGTGGCAAAGGAAACCCCTGCATCGGTGAGTTCCTTTGCCACAAAGAAGTGCTGTAAAGGGCTGGTCGGCGTGGAGGTTTCATCAATGGAAATCTCAAAATCCGCTGCATACCGGGCGTCCGTAAAAAACCGGGTGTATATATCCCGGACAAAGGCAAGGGCATCCGCATAGACCCCTATACAGTGGAGTAATTCCTTTTCACTAAAGGAAAGGCTCAAGCCCTCCCCAAGGGTAAAGGTTTTATTGAGGTACTTGTCCTTATCGCCTGGGGATAGGCTCAGGGCTTGGGTGCCTTCGGGCTTGATATAATCCGAGCAATCCAGGGTAATCATGGAAAAGCCCAGAGACAGGGCATACTCCACATCTTGAGCGGTTTTAAGATGATCCCCGTCAGCACCGAAGCCTTGGGTGAACCCCTCTTGAAACACCGCAAAGCTCACCGCATCCAATACATCATCGTAGGTCCTGCCGGTAAGGTTCAATTCCCGTATTGATTGTTGGGCAAACACCGGGAATACGTCGTAGTGCTCGAAGACCCGGATATGCCCTGGCGTGGCGATGCCCAGGCGGTCTCCCACCCCGAAACTCCGCCCCCGCCTGAGCCCCCGGACAGGCGCGGTAAAGGGAAAGAGCCTGCGTAAAACGCAGGCATTTTCATGGGTGAGGGGGACCCTAAGCCGCCCGTCTCCCAGATCCTGGCCGGTAAACCCCAAGGATTCGGCTGCCCCGCCTTGGGAAACACAGATAATAAGGGTTTCATCCACGTCGCGTGCCATACATACGACGGATGAACCCACCGGGTGCATGGATTTTTCATACACCTCAAAACCTACATAGCGCATACATACTCCTGAGGGTATCACTATAGCACGGATTGACAGAAAAAGGTTCCTCTTCAAACGAGATGGGATACCTTATTCCCCGGTACGACCTGTCCCCTCTTGCTTTTTTTATCCATTTACTTTTATCGTGTACCTTGCCATGGTAAAGCAAAAAGTAGCTGCGGCTCCTTCGGTTCGCCGGCTCCCTGCATATCTGCACCTGGTCCGGCAAGCCCAGCGGGAGGGACTTCAGTATATCTCCGGAACCTTCATCGCCCAGGAATTAAGCCTTGAGCCTATCCAAGTCCGCAAAGATCTGAGTATTACCCGCATCATGGGCAAACCGAAAAAGGGATACGCCGTAGCGTCCCTGATTGGGGCCATTGAGCATTTCCTCGGTTGGGATAGAACCCGGCAAGCAGTACTGGTAGGGGCAGGCAATTTGGGGACCGCCCTCTTAGGATACCAGGAATTGCAACGGCAGGGGCTGCATGTGGTGGCGGCCTTTGATGTTAACCCTGAGAAGATAGGCTCCCGGATACACCAGGTTCCGGTCTTTTCCGTAGCAACTCTGGAACAGGAGATCCCTGCATGGGGGGTGAAGACCGCGCTGCTTACCGTCCCCTCACAGGCGGCCCAGGAGATTACGGAGATCCTTATCAGAGTGGGCATTGAGGGAATCTGGAACTTTACGAAGGCGAAATTGCGGGTTCCCGATACCCTGGTGGTACAAAAGGAAGACCTCTCCTCAGGGTATGCCCTGTTCTGCGTCATGATGCAGAACAGGCAGCCCGAAGCCTCTCCCCCGTCCTAGTGCCTATGGAAAGCAAGACCCTCGCTCAAGGGCTCATGCTGCAAAACCGCGTACACAAAAGATACCGCCACCTGAAGAAGTGGGCCAAACAGCAGGGGACCGATGCCTTCCGCCTCTATGACCGGGACATACCGGAAATACCCCTGGTTCTGGACTGGTATGGAAAGGCGGTTTCCGGCGCGCTGTACCGGCGGCCTTATGAAAAGGACGAGGCTGAAGAGGCGCACTGGCTTAAAACCATGTCAGGCTGCATAGCCGCGGCCCTGGACATTCCAGAAGACCAGGTCTTTCTCAAAGAACGCAAACGCCAGCGGGGAAAGGCCCAATACCAGCCGCTCCACAACCAGGGGCGGGGCTCTTTTATACAGGATATCCATGAAGGGGGCCTCTGTTTCAGGGTGAATCTTTCGGATTACCTGGATACGGGGTTTTTCCTGGACCGCCGGAAGTTGCGGCATCTGCTGCGGGAAGAGGCCCGGGCTAAGCGGGTCCTTAACCTGTTCTGTTACACCGGCGCTTTCTCCCTCTGTGCTGCGGCAGGAGGGGCCGCGGAGATCGATTCCCTGGACTTATCCAATACCTACCTGGACTGGGCAGCGCTCAACTTCCGGCTGAACCATTTTGAGGCAAGGCGAATCGAAACCGGTACGGGCCGTGTCCCGGCCTTAGACCGTCCTGGTCTTCCCCGGTATAGGCTCATCCGAAGGGATGTCCTCTCCTTCCTTACCCAGGCAGCGGGCAGGGGGCTTTCCTGGGACCTCATCATGCTGGACCCGCCGAGCTTCTCCAATTCCAAGGGCATGCAAAACACCTTGGATATTCGCCGGGATCATCCTCAGCTGCTGCGTCAATGCCTGGACCTGCTCAATCCCGGGGGCACGCTCTGGTTCAGCGTCAATGCCAAAGGGTTCCGTCTCAACCCTGAGCACTTCCCGGGAATCACCGTAGCGGATAGGTCCCCTGAGCTTACAGACGAAGATTTTCGCGGGAAGCCTCTCCCCGCATGCTATACCTTTTCCTTATAAGGAATGAGAGGCCCTCCCTGTGGGCGTGCTTGTTCACGCCCTGTTCGGCCAAGGCTTTGCGTTTTTCTTCGTACCGCTTCTTCGGACGGGCCGCCTTGGAAAAGTATGCCGCTTTAGAGTAGACTGGTTACAGCGCAAGCATATATGTGTAAAAGGAAAATCTATGTCTAAACCCTCATTACAAAACTTACAAGACCTGGACGCCCTGTTCCCGCCGGATTTCACGGAAGATCAGAAGGCTCAGGCAAAAACCCTGTTTCTGAAAACCCTTTCACTAGAGGCTCACCGTTTCTATGGAGGAAAGATGCAAACCCTCCCCAAATGCGGCATCTATGGCCTTAACTGGTTTAACCTCTGGTACACTCCGGGGGTATCTAAAATTTCCACCACCATTCGGGATGACAGGGACGCCTCTTTCGCCCTCTCTAACCGGGGGAACCTGGTGGCGGTGGTTTCCGACTCTACCCGTGTCTTGGGGGACGGGGACTGTACCCCTCCTGGGGGCCTGGGGGTCATGGAAGGCAAAGCCATGCTGATGAAGTACCTGGGCGGGGTGGATGCGGTGCCCCTGTGCGTGGATTCCCGGGGCCCTGACGGAAAAGCCGATCCCCAGAAGATCATCGACTTCGTCAAGATGGTGCAGCATTCCTTCGGGGCCATCAACCTGGAAGATATAAGCCAGCCCAACTGTTTCCAGGTCCTCGATGATCTGCGGGAAGCCTGTGATATTCCGGTGTGGCATGATGACGCCCAGGGCACGGCCTGCATTACCTTAGCGGGCCTCCTCAACGCCCTGAAGCTCTCCGGTAAGAGGCTGGCCGATGCCAGGATCGTGCTTCTGGGCGCGGGAGCCGCGAATACCACCATAGCCAGGCTTATCCTTGCGGACGGGGGGGATCCCGCGAAGATGGCCATCTTCGATTCCAGCGGTTCCCTGCATCCGGGCCGGGAGGATATTAAGCAGGACAAGCGCAATTACCGCAAATGGGAACTCTGTGAGAAGACCAACCCCGGCAGGGCACCCTCTATAGCAGCGGCCATGAAGGGCGCGGATGTGCTCATTGCCCTGTCCACCCCAGGGCCGGACACGGTGAAGCGGGAATGGATACGCGCTATGGCCCCCAAGTCCGTGGTGTTTGTCTGCGCCAATCCTGTGCCGGAGATTTGGCCCCATGCGGCCAAGGAGGCCGGGGCCTTTATCGTGGCCACGGGCAGGGGGGACTTTCCCAATCAGGTGAACAATTCGGTCTGTTTCCCCGGTATCTTGAAGGGAGCGCTCCTGGTCCGGGCCCGGAAAATAACCGATGGCATGGCCATTCGCTGCGCCCACTCCATTGCGGACTTTTCCGAGAAGCGGGGCATAAGCCCGGACAACATCATCGCCACTATGGAGGAGACCGAGGTCTTTGCCCAGGAAGCTGCGGATGTGGCCCTCCAGGCAATCCGGGAAGGGGTGGCCCGGGTAGAACTCCCCTGGGATACGGTATACCAGCGGGCCAAGGCGGACATAGCCGCGGTCCGCGCCCTGGTGGAGGATATGAAGAAGCTGGGATATATCCCGGAGCCCCCCGAAGCCATGCTGGAAGCCGCCTTAGCCCAAGCCATCCAGCACCTGCGCTAAGCGTAGGTGGAGCGGCGCGCTAAGAGGATACGGCGCAGGTTCCTTCATTTTTGCTTCTAGCACCCGCCGCTTGTGGCCTCCTGGGAGGTAAACGTCCCCAGGAGGCCTGCTGTTTTTCTGTAAGGGTATCAAAGGGTGTTCTCTTACTATGACGCTGCATTTTTTGAAGTGCGCATGTTACGGGGTTTACCGCTATAATAGCCTTACCATAAGGATACATGCTCAGATTTATATAAAGAATCCGCCCTAAACCGCGGGGCTGTCCGGCTCCCCTGCTCCTAATACCCCAGCGCCTTCCTGACATTTTCAAGACCGGTTCGGATGTATCCGCAACGCCGCGGTTGTGCTACGCAATGGCGTAATACGACTTGGCACCGGTTGTACCTGCGGGCGCGGGAGCTGGCTTTGGCGCGGGTACGGCCGCCGGGCAATCCTGCGGGCTTACCGGGCTCCGTCCCGGCCTGTTCCGTGGAGGGAAGGCCTTTTCCATGCGTCTTTCCGGTCAATATCTGCGCAGGTTTCATTATTTCATGCGTCAGTATCTTTATGATGGACGCATATATCGTTGATTTCTGCGTCTTTTTCCCTTCTTTGACGCATGGAATACTCATAGATGCGTCAGTATTACCGTAAATGACGCATATACTATTGATACAGACGCAGGGATCGCCCGGATACAGACCTTTCTTCGGGTAAAAACAGCCTCAAAAGTCGAGTTTGTCCTTCCATAAAGGATCCCTGCGTTGCCGCAGGATATGCCCGGCGATAAGCCGGCGGAGCGCCTGTTCCGCCTCCTCTTCCGACCAGCTGAGGGCCGGCGCCTGGGATAAGACCTGGACTGCCTCGCGCAGGGTGTACCGGCGGCGCTGCTTCCTGAAAAAAGCGATGAGGCTCGGCTCCTCCCGCAGGGTCTCGAGCCCCCGGCCTGCACAGACATCGCAGCAGTCAGCCCTGAGGCTTTGCAGCTCCCCCTCGTAGTTGAGCAGCCCCAGCAGGGCCTTGCGGCGGCAGGTCCGGGTATTCCGGGCATAGGAGAGGATCCGGGCAAGACGGCTTTTGCCTGCCTCAGAGCATGCCCGTTTCAGGGCCGCAGCATCTTCAGGCCCCCACAGGAGTATGGCCTCTCCCTGGCCTCCGTCCCGCCCTGCCCGGCCTGACTCCTGGAGATAGGCTTCCACCGAGGGCGGGCAATCCCGGTGTATCACCGTTCGTATATCCGCCTTGTCCACCCCCATACCATAGGCGCAGGTGGCAACCAAGATCCCCCGGGGATGGGAGAAAAACCAGCCCTCCCCGCGCCTTTTTTCTTCCCGGCTTAAACCCGCATGATAAAACCGGATATCCTGTGCGGCAAAGCCCCGGCAGCTCAATTCGTCCCGCAGGTAACGGGCAAGGCTTTGGGTGCCGAGCCTGGAGGAACAGAACACCAGGGCCGGTTTGGGGTATGTGCTGAGCAGGTCCCGGACCGCCAAATCCTTGAGTATGCAGCCCCGGGCGCTATAGCGGATGTTGCTCCGGTCCGGATTACCCATGATCCGGTGAGCGCCCTGGCCGCAAAACAGGAAGCGTTCTATGGTTTCCAGGACCGGCGCGGAAGCGGTAGCGGTAAAAGCCGTTACCAGGGGAAGATGTGCCCCCCGGGCGGCCGTGATAATGCGCGCAAGCTCCCGGTAGGCGGGCCTGAACTGTTCCCCCCACTCACTGATGCAATGGGCCTCATCGATCACGATGTGGAGTATCCCCAGCTCTTTGAGCGTTCCCAGGACCGAAGCCGTCAGCAGCACCTCGGGATTAGCGATGATGAAGCGGCTTTGCCCCCCATGGAGCTCTTTCCACAGGACCCGCCGTTCCTCCGGGCTTTGGCCCCCCCGCAGTATGACCGGTGTAATTCCCCGTTCCCGGAGGCGCCGCGCCTGGTCGGCCATCAAGGACAGGATAGGGTAGATGACCAGGGTGGGCCCGGGAAGCAGCATGCCGGGAAGCTGGAAACAGAGGGACTTCCCCGCCCCCGTAGGCAGTATGACGATCTGACGGCCCCGGCTCTCCTGGTCCGCTTCTGTATGGGAGCCGGGGCGTGCAGGGCTTTTAAGGAGCGCCGCGCCCGGGACGGTCCCCGGCCACTGAATGGGGATCCCCCGCTCTTCCGCTGCTTCCAGGATATTGGCCACCACCAGCCGCTGGTAGGGGAACAGGTAGGGCACCGCGAAAAAGCTTTTTGCCGCCGCGTCCAGGGGATCGGGCCGGGTGTCTAAACCCAGGTCATATGCTGTGCGGGTGTTTTCTTCCATAAAAGACCTCCTTAAGCGTCTCCTCTCTATAAGGCGCTCCAGCGCGGTATTGCTTTATGGGACCGCTTTCCCGTACCTTGACATTTTTTAGGGGCTATACTAGACTCAATGCGAATCTTAAAGGGTTGTTTCTACCCTGGTTCAGCAGGGCGGCGATGACTAGTTATGAGAGAAAAAACAGTTTATCAAGTATTTTGGAATTACGTACTTCCCTGGATATAATCGGGTATTCCTTTTCAGCAGGCTGGGGGCGGTTACGAGAGGGAATAAAAGAAATACGTAAAATTACACACACGGAGGTTTCCGATGAATGATGCACAACGGTCATATATTACCCTTGCAGTCGGCAGCGCACTGGCCCAGGTGCTTGTGGTCTTAGGGTCTGTTCTTATCGTAAGGAACGCAGGATCTGCTCAGAGCTGGTCTTTGGCCGCCTTGGTCGGGATAGGTCTTGTTTTTCTTATCCTGCTTGCCGTGCTTTTCTTGAAGCAGGGCGGTATCATGGGGGAAGGCATACAGAAATCCCAGTGGCAAGACATCAGCACGCATAGTTCCGTCTTGCAAGGCATCGGCGCGATTGGGCTTAAGGGTGCCGGCGCCTTTGTTTTCGGCGGGGCCCTGTATGCATTGATTCTGGTTCCTTTTGCTTCAGCCCTGGGAATAGGGGATACCCAAAAAGGTGCGGTTTTTCTGTGCCATCTGGCCTTTGCGCTGGTATGGGGGGTCTTTGTTTTGGTTACCACTGATAAGCAGGTAGGCAGCTTCCTGGTTTCCCAGGGAATTTTCCGCTATCCTGAGGATCTGCGGAAACAGGGACAATACCACAAGTTGGTTATTGTTCCCCTGGGGATGATCCTGGGCAGCGTCCTCTTGGGTATAGGATGCGCGCTGTTGATCCATGGGGCCGCAGGCCAGGGGGACAGGGCGCTGCTGTCCAAAACCTTGGTAATAAGCATAGGGGGCGGTCTGGTATTTTTGGTGGTGGCCCTGGTGTGCGCCCTGGAACAGGGTAGGGCTACGGCGGGTGTCTATGACTTGATCATCAAAGAGCTTGAACGGATTACCTTGGAAGAAAAGGACCTGAAACAGCGGATTGCCGTTGCCTCGGTGGATGAACTGGGGTCTATCGCAGGGCTCATCAACTATCTGTGCCATGGTCTTTCCGAGAATATCAACGACATCAAGGGTTTTCAGCGGGATTTTCTGGAATTGGGAAAGGAGCTGCAACAGCACGCCCAGGCTTCGTGCGGGGCACTGTCCCGGATTGCTTCCAGTGTGGATACGGTCAAGAATAAAGCCGGCACCCAGGTAAACACCGTGGGAGATTCCGCAGAGGCCGTAGAAAAAGTTGCCGCTAATATCAAGGTAATGGAGAAGATGATCGATGAGCAGGCGAACAGCATAGCCACCGCATCTTCTTCCATAGAAGAAATGGTGAGTAATATCGCATCGGTCAGTAACTCCATCAATGTCATGGCGGATCAGTTCATTGAACTCATCTCCCTTTCGGAAAAAGGTAAGGGAGCGCAGATCGAGTCCATGAAGAAAATCGAGCTTATCGCGGAGCGGTCCGCTGCCCTGCTTGAAGCCAACAAGGTCATATCCACCATTGCCAGCCAGACCAACCTCCTTGCCATGAACGCCGCCATTGAGGCGGCCCATGCAGGGGACACGGGTAAGGGTTTTGCGGTAGTAGCCGATGAAATACGCAAGCTCGCAGAAACCTCTGCAGGCCAATCAAAGAACATCCGGGAAGAAATCAACCTGGTCCAGCAGGCCATTGCAGAAGTGGTTACCACCTCCAAGGATTCGGAAAGCGCCTTTACCCGGGTTTCCGAGCGCATTGGGCAGACCGATGCCATTGTGCGGGAAGTAAGGCAGGCCATGAACGAACAGAAAGAAGGGTCTTCTCAGATCCTTAAGACCCTCCAGGTGGTAAACGAAGTTACCGCTAATGTACGCAAAGGGTCCAAGGAAATGAGCACAGGTAATAACACCATGATTACCACCATAAGTATGCTCAGGGATTCTTCCCGGCAGATTCAGCAAAATATCGAACAGATCGCCTATGGTTTTAATGAAATAGAAAGTAACTCAAAAACTGTCTCTGAGGTAGCGGAAAAGACAGTTAAGAACATTCAAGGCATGGAAAGCGTGGTGAAACACTTCAAGACCTAAGCCTCAAGCGCGCTCAGGATGAAATTACGGGATATTATCAAACTCAACTATCAGCAGTTGTTGTTTGTGATTTTGGCATTTGCCATCATGGTAGGGGTCAGTTACCTGTATACCGGCGGTATAGTCCGGGCGCAGTTGTTCCGTAACGGGGAAGAAGCCATAGAATCCGCCCAGATACGGATTCAAGCGGAACTACGCCAGGCCGGGGTGTTCTTGAGAAACAGCGGTTTCTTTGTGGAACGGATGATCCTGGAGGAAAAAAGCAGCGCGGCCCTGGAAGAGACCTTGAAACAGCTCACCCGGTGGAACGCCGAAAAGGGTTCCCTCATCAGGGGTTTTGGGGGGATTTACGGCTCGATTCAAGGGGTTTTTGTAAGCGGTCATGGCTGGGTTCCTCCTGCTACCTATGATCCTGCAAGCCGGCCTTGGTATATCGGTGCGGATGCCGCAGAAGGAATGCTTTTCTACAGCGACCCCTATATCGACAGCATGAGCGGGGATAGCATTGTTTCCGTATCCCAGAAAATTATGGATACCCCGGGACAGCCGGGTATCCTGGCTATCAATATCAATATTTCCGAGATGCTGGGATTTATTACAGAATTGAATCTTGGTCATGATGGCTACGGTATTATCCTTGATAATGCCTATAAGATCGTGCTCCACGGCCGGTCCCCCGAGTGGCGGGATCGCTCCTTTCCCTCCATAAGCCCTGAATACGCACGGCTTACCAGGGCCCTTAGGGAAAACACCGCGATCTCCGCAATGGAATTCACCAATTACCATGGGGTAAAGAGCATCATCTTTTTCAGAAAACTCTTTAATGACTGGCATATCGGCCTGGTAACCTCCACCAGCAGCTATTACCGGAATGTATACCACATGGCGCTGTTGCTTTCTCTCCTGGGTATGGTGCTGGTGTCTATTTTGTGTTATTTTCTCCTGCGCTTATACGCCGATAAAATCACTTCCGATGAAAAAAACAAGAGCAAGTCGAATTTCCTGGCCAAGATGAGCCATGAAATTCGGACCCCCATGAATGCGATTGTGGGTATGGCGGAACTTATCCTGCGGGAGCCCATTAGCCAGGAGGTATATGAACATGCCATGAGCATCAAGCAGGCCAGTGCGAATCTGCTTTCCATTATAAACGACATCCTGGACTTTTCTAAGATAGAATCCGGTAAGCTGGAGATAAGCCATAGCCCCTATCTCCTTTCCTCGGTGATTAACGATATTGTAACCATCATCCGCATGCGGCTCACTGAAAAGCCGGTGGTCCTGTTGGTTTCTATAGAGGCTGCGCTGCCCAACAAGCTCAGAGGCGACGAGGTGCGGATCCGGCAGATCATCTTGAATGTCTTGAATAATGCGGTGAAATACACGGAAAAAGGCTCGATTACCCTCGCAATTACCGGCGTAGCCCAGAATACTGAGCAGGTGCTCTTGACCATCAGTATTGCGGATACCGGTATAGGCATCAAGAAAGAGCATTACGGTAAGATCTTCGGTGATTTTATGCAATTTGACAAAGAGAGAAACCGCGGAATCGAAGGAACCGGCTTAGGTTTGGCCATCACGAAAAACCTGTGCCACATGCTGGGAGGGGAGATTTCTTTCACCAGTGAATACGGCAAAGGGAGCACCTTTACCATCCTCATGCCCCAGCACATAGAAGGGCCTGAACATCTGGCGGTGGTAGAAAAGGCTGAAGAGAAGGAGGTCCTCCTATATGCCCTCACCCATCCCTACATCGCTTCCATCATGGGAAGCCTTGAGAACCTGGGGGTCAAGAGCACCTTGGTGCAGGTACAATCCGATTTCCACAATGCCCTCAAGGAGCAACGCTATGGCTTTATCTTTGTCTCCCAGGTTCTGTATGAGGGGGCCAAGCATATCCTTGAGCGCCTGAGCATGGCATCTAAGCTGGTGGTGCTGGTAGAATACGGCGCGGAACTTCACGGTATTGATGTATGCACGTTGACCATACCGGCTCATGCCATTTCAATCGCCGAGGTGCTCAACTACAAGAGCGTTAAGCGCAGTACCTCTGGGGATCCCCGGGAAAGCGGGGTACGGTTTATCGCCCCGATGGCGCGTATACTCCTGGTGGATGATATTATCACCAACCTGAAAGTCGCCGAGGGACTCATGGCGCCCTATAAGATGCAGGTGGATAGCTGTAAGAGCGGTCCTGAGGCGCTGAGACTGGTACAATCGAAAACCTATGATATCATCTTTATGGATCACATGATGCCGGAGATGGACGGCATTGAGGCCACCGCGCTCATACGGGACCTGGAAGGCAGGGGCAATTACTATAAGGAACTGCCCATTATCGCCTTGACCGCCAATGCGGTATCCGGGGTTAAGGAGATGTTTTTACAAAACGGTATGAATGATTTCCTCTCCAAACCTATTGAGATCTCCCGCTTAAACAGCATATTACAGAAATGGATCCCAGAGGCAAAACGAGAAAAATACCAAGAACATAAGAAAGAAGGGTACTCTATGGATAAGGTGGATGCGGCTCCTTTTCATGACACTCCGGACAGACTCGTATCGGAGAAGGAGCCTGGGTTACCGCTCATTGATGGCGTAGCAGTGAGCCGGGGTATAGAGCTGACCGGAGGGTCCTTAGATACCTATATGGATATCTTAGGGATTTTCTGGGCCGAGAGCAAGGAAAAGATCGAGCAGTTACACGCCTGCTTAGCCGCCGGGGATATGGGCTTGTATACCACCTATGTCCATGCGGTTAAGAGCACTGCGGCTACCATTGGGGCGAAGGACCTCTCCGAAAAGGCCCTGGCCCTGGAAGCCGCGGGAAGAAGCGGGGATAGAGCCTATATTGAACACTACCACGGCCCCTTCCGGGAAGACTTGAGCAAGGTGCTGGAAAGCATTGCCCTTGCCTTACAAGCCTATGAGGCGCAGCAAAGGGCGCTTAAGGGCAGTGGGGATAGCGGGGAAGGGAGTACGGATAGGGGTGTATTACGGCAGGAACTTGAAGCCTTGAAGTCAGCCCTGGATAGTATGGATATGGGCAAGGCAGACGAAAGCCTGGGCCGCCTGCAAAAGGGAAACTGGGGTGAAGCGCTTAAGAGGAGCATTGCTGAGATAGCCCGATATATGCTCTTATCCGATTATGATGAGGCGATTGCTTCCATTGAGACTCTCTTAGCGGAGGAAGGGCGCTGAGCCAGGAGGAGACCTATGGGAACTGAACGCAAAAAGATTATGCTGGTGGATGATAACATCACCAATTTGACGGTGGGGAAAAGCACCTTAATCGACAAATACGATGTGTTTACCCTTCCTTCAGGGGAAAAGCTCTTTAAGCTGCTTGAGAAAGTGATCCCGGATATGATCCTCCTTGATGTGGAGATGCCGGAGATGAACGGCTATGAGGTGATAAAGGTCCTCAAGAAACAGGAACAATTCACCCATATTCCGGTTATTTTTTTGACCGCCAAGAGCGACGACGGCAGTGAACTGCAAGGTCTTTCCCTGGGGGCCATTGATTATATCACCAAGCCCTTTTCTCCTGCCCTGTTGGAAAAACGCATTGAGGTGCATCTGCTGGTGGAGTCCCAAAGAAAGGAACTTGAGGCGTATAATACCAATCTCCAGCAGATGGTAAAGGACAAGACCCAGGAAGTGGTGGGGCTGCAAAACGCCATTCTCAAGACCGTGGCAGAGCTGGTGGAATCCCGGGATTCGATTACCGGCGGCCATATTGAGCGGACCAGGGCCTATCTTCAGATATTGATCCGGGCGATGAAACGGCAGGGGGCGTATAAGGATGAGATCAGTTCCTGGGATGAGGATATTTTTTTGCAGTCCTCTCAGCTCCATGATGTGGGTAAGATCGCCATTAAGGACAGTATTCTCTTTAAGCAGGGAAAGCTCACCGATGAGGAGTTTGCCGAGATGAAGAAGCATACCACCTTTGGGGTACAGGTCATTGAGAAGATAGGGGAAAGCACCTCGGAGAAGGCGTTTCTGGAACATGCCAAGATCATGGCCGGAACGCACCATGAAAAATGGAATGGTTCTGGGTATCCCCAGGGGCTTACGGAGCGGGCCATTCCCTTGCAGGGACGGCTCATGGCCATTGTGGATGTATACGATGCCCTGCTGTCGATACGGCCCTATAAAACGGCCTTGACTCAGGAAGAGGCGGTGCAGATCATTGAGCATAAGAGTGAGGGGCATTTTGATCCTGCCATTACCGCGGTCTTTCTGATGACGGTACATG
Organism: Treponema sp.; assembly: GCA_031282065.1. Taxonomy (GTDB): domain Bacteria; phylum Spirochaetota; class Spirochaetia; order Treponematales; family Breznakiellaceae; genus JAIRLU01. Next base: position 9,240 of record JAITEL010000099.1, on the reverse strand, counting down.
AGTTTGCCGGTGTTGCACGCTCATAGCCTGGCTATGCGGGGCGCTTGTCCTAGGGAAGGGCTCTGGCTCGTCTTATCCCGGAGCATTTCCATTACGCATGGAGCTTATACCTCCATGCGTACCATAGTTTTCCCATTCATTGTGCAAGCAAGGGTTTAGCCGCGGCTCTCAAAATCTTCTCAGGTACATACACACACTCCAGCAATGACAAAACAAAGGGAGAACTTTTCCTTATGAGGGGAGCTCTTTTCCTTATGAGGGGAGCTCTTTTCCTTATGAGGGGAGCTCTTTCCCTCATGAGGGGAGCTCTTTCCCTCATGAGGGGAGCTCTTTCCCTTATGAGGGGAGCTCTTTCCCTTATGAGGGGAGCTCTTTCCCTTATGAGGGGAGAATCATTCCTTATGAGGGGAGCTCTTTCCCTCCGGTAAGCCAGACAAGGCCCCAGATATACCGGGCATTTCCTGTTTCGCAACCCTCTTTCCGGGTACTTTCCGCGAGCTTGTGTGGAGAAGGAACTCCGCCGGCATGAAAATCCGCCCCTTTGTTCGCCACCTGCGGGGCTTCCATACCGAACAATAGACGGCAGCCTGAGAGCCTCTTTGTCTTTTTTGAGGTGTCGATCTATGGTCGCAGGGCTTATGGTTTTGAGCTTCTCCGCTGTTTCCCCGGTGATGTGATAGGCCGGCCAGGGGGCGAATATTGGTACCAGAAGAACGTCCAGATAAGACGCAGACAGGCTATAACCTTCACCGGTGTAAACCCGCTTCCCCTTGCCATTGGCGGGCCACCTCTTTTCCTGCTTGAGTTTTACGGCCTCACTGTCCGCATAGACCATCAGTTCCCTGACGGGTTTGCTTCTTAAAATCCTAACGGCTGATTTCCGGTGGCGGCCGGTCAACCGCGTCAATTCGTCAAACAGAGCCCGTTTTTCTTTCATGGTTAACCGCATTCGGCCCCCCTCCTCTGAGTATCTTTCGTATAATTCGGGTAACATTTTTAATGAGGCAATGCGTAATGTTGACAAATATACCCAAGGGGGGTACACTAACTCTATAAATTAACCCTTACAGGGAGGCCGTATGGCAAAGGTAGAACTTAAAGGTATCTGTAAGATCTATGAAGGGAATGTCCGTGCTGTGGATAATGCCAACATAGTCGTCGAGGATAAGGAATTTGTGGTTTTTGTCGGACCATCGGGGTGTGGTAAATCAACAACCCTGCGCATGGTGGCTGGTTTGGAGGATATCTCTGAGGGAGAACTCTATATCGACGGGGAATTAATGAACGACGTTCCCCCCAAGGACCGAAATATCGCCATGGTGTTCCAGAATTATGCCCTCTATCCTCACATGAGCGTGTATGACAATATGGCTTTTGGGTTGCGGATCAAGAAAGTGGATAAGGCCGAGATTGACCGTCGGGTTCATGAAGCGGCAAAGATCCTGGATATCGAGAAATTCTTGGAACGTAAACCTAAGGCCTTGTCCGGTGGTCAGCGGCAGCGCGTCGCGGTAGGACGGGCTATAGTCCGTAACCCCAAGGTTTTCCTCTTTGACGAGCCCCTTTCCAACTTGGATGCAAAGCTCCGGGTACAGATGCGCGCCGAGATCTCAGGGCTCCACCACCGACTTGATGCCACGATGATCTACGTTACCCATGACCAAGTGGAAGCCATGACTATGGCCAACAAGATCGTGGTTATGAAGGACGGTAAGGTTCAACAAATCGGCTCTCCCTTGTATCTGTACAATCACCCAGTCAACAAGTTTGTGGCCGGCTTCATCGGTTCTCCGCCCATGAACTTCCTCTCCGTGAAGGTTCTTGAAAAGGACGGTTCCATCGTACTTTCTGAAGAGAGCTCCTTTGAGGTAAAACCCATTGCCGAGCACAGTTCCTACCTTAAAAAATATGTGGGTAAGGAAATATTCTTCGGTATCCGGCCTGAAGATATGCTCTTTACCGCGAAACCGGCAGCGGAAAATAATATATCTTTCTCCATCACCGTGGTTGAGCCTCTGGGAGCGGATATACACCTCTGGTTGACTACCACCAAAGGCCAGCCCCTAGTGGCCCGGACCGAACCAACCCATACCTTCAAGGTGGGAGAAACCATTAATTTCATCCCCCGTATGGACAAGGCCCGGTATTTTGACCGAGATACGGAAATGTCCATTCTCGCGGAGCTTGACGCGGCTGCTAAAGAGTAGACCCTATCGAACTTCAGCGTTTGTAACACAGCTCACCCCTGGGGGTGGGCTTGTTTTATCTTCATATATCTTCTATACGGTTTATGGCTCTTCTTGTATAACAGACCGAGACCTTTAATTTTAGAACATTACCTAAACGGCACAAACCTGCAAAATACGGAAAACCAGAAACTTTCTTTTTTTACCTAAACAGAGCATATTCAACCTAAATGGAGTAGATGCTATTAGTTAGAGCTAACATTATGGTATCAGATAAATGAATCTTACAGGAGTTTTGAAGGAGATAACCATGAAAAAGAAACACGGGGTGTTTTTAGGTTTCGCCGTTTTGACGATAGCGGCGATTTTCACAGTGGCAGGATGCGACAGCGGTGGTGGTGGCGGTAGTAACCTTATACGCATCAGCACGGCGGCACAATTTAATGCTATCCGAAACCGGCTGGACGGGCATTATGTCTTGGAGGCGGATATTGATCTGTCCGGTTATACCAATTGGGAACCGATTGGGCAGTTTGAGGCGCTCAGCGAAGCGGAGTCGGAGACTCCTAATCCCGCAAAGGTTTTTAGCGGTACTTTTGACGGCAACGGTCACACCATATCGAACATAACAATCAACCAGCCCCAGCTTTATGTGGGCGTAGGATTGTTCGGCGTCAACTTCGGCTCTATTCGCAACCTCACCGTTAAAAATGTGGATGTTACCGGATACTACCTGGCCGGCGGCGTGGTCGGAATGCAGGGAGGAACATTGGAAAACATAACCCTGAACGGCACAAACACGATTAGGGGATCGCAGGGGATAGGAGGTATTGTTGGGGTCAACTTTGGAGCCATATCAAACTGCGCCGCTAGGGCGAATATTGTAGTTTCAAATGATCCTGCGTATCCCTTGCAAAGCCCGTACAACGGTAATTCAGGCGGCATTTTGCTCGGTGGCATGGAAGGTGGTTCTATTGCCAATTGTATCGTAAACGGCGGTTCGGTTACCGCCGCCTCGGTCGCTGATTGCTGGGGTTTAGGCGGTTTGGCGGGCAATGTTTATAATGGACCTTCTGTTATAAACTGCCGGGCCGAGAATATAACGGTTACCGCTTCGGGAACTAATAACAGCCGTGTTGGCGGGCTTGTGGGTTTCACCGGCACCTTTGAAGGCGACCCGACTTCCGTATCAGGTTGCGGTGTTTCAAACGTTATCATTGCTGTTTCAGACACTACGACTCAGGTTGGAGGCTTGATTGGCGGGAACTGGATAAATACGGACGATTCCCAAGAGGATCATCTTCCATCCCGTTACCATATTAGTAGTTGTACGGTTAATGGCTGCACAATTACCGGCGGTACTGAATCGGTTGGCAGCATAGCCGGTTATGCTTACAATTCCATCATAGAAAATTCTACCGCCACTAACGCGACATGGAATGGCGGTACGATTAACCAAATCGGAAAGGCTGATAACGGATCATGGGGCTTCCTGAAGTTGACGTATCAATGCCTGACACCATTGAGTGATCCTTATCCAACAATCAAGGGGGCTGTGGCATCCTGTGGATGCCCTGCTTCGGCATAGATGCCGTCGCAACAGCCCCCTCTACATTTTTTTCCGGTGAATAGATGTTCTTATCAGCATGAAAAAACCCGATGTGGCAAAGAGCGTAATTACCCGTGATCCTGCGTTGATTCTGGCCTGTTGTGCCTCTCTGTATGGAAGACGGTAAAGTCATAGGCGCGTATCCGCTGAACGATGAGGGAACGCGGCGGATACTTGATTTTTTTACGGGAGAAAGGCGGTCCGCCGATGTACATACATGAAAAGGTATCTCTGGATGAGAACGTAACGCTCATCGCTGAAAACGGCAAGTGCGCGGTATACAAAGTGAAGGACGCTTCCGGCGAGGGGCTTATGACCTGTTATGGAGTTTTCCCCGGCGTTATCCTTATGTACAACGATTTCCATATGGAACACTGTCATTCTCACATAAAACCCCGGACAGACCTGTTTTGTATTGACCATTGCCGGGAAGGGCGCATTGAATGGGAACTGGACAACGGCGCCTGTATATACCGGGAGGCGGGCACCTTGCAATTTGATACCCGCGAAAAACACGCTCTGAATTTCAACTGCCCCCTGCGTCATTATCACGGCTTGACTATCAATATTTTTATTGACGAAGCTCAAGAACACCTGTCCGCCTCTCCTGATGGTTTTGCGGTAGACCTCCGCGGCCTGCGGGGAAAATTATGTCCCGGAGGATGGCCTAGCGCGATGGCGGCGGATAAAATACCGGACTTTCATTTTGAACTATTATATACTATACATGAACCTATCCGCGCTCCTCTTTCACGGATCAAGATACTGGAACTGCTGCTCTATGTGGATGTGCTGCCGGCAGGGAATGAGTTTATAAAACGTCCTTATTTTCGCAAAGACCAGGTAGACACGATCAAGGCCATTGAACGCTTTATGACGGCCCGTCCTGAAAACCACTATACCATTGCGGAACTTTCCTCGCGTTTCAAAATTTCCATAACCTCCATGCAACGTTGTTTTAAGGGAGTGTATGGCAGCAGTATTTATGCTTATATGAAGGCATGGCGTATGAACGCCGCCGCCGTAATGCTGCGGCAGAAAAACGCGAGCGTTATTACCATTGCCGCTGATTTTGGGTATGACAACGCCAGCAAGTTTGCCGGCGCCTTTAAGGATGTACTAGGCAAGAGCCCCCGCGAATATCGGAAAGACATGGTCTAAACGCCGCCCGGGCCTGCCTACCGGCGGCGAAGCGGCGTGAGACCCGCAAGTGGTACTCACATACAGGCCATGCTATGGAATAATCGCCTCAATAATAGCACTCCACGGCCCCGCCTCGCCTTTGGCGTTTTCATAACAGGCCGCGTAAAAAACCTTTTTCCCCCGGTCTTCCTCGGCGTAATCAAACACCTCGACCACCTTCCGGCGGAAAATCGAATGACGCAGGTCCTCGGCATTGGCGGGCGGCGTATCCCGAATTTCCGACACAAACCGCACCCCGTAAGCATCCTCCGGTTTCGTCTTTTTTCCCGTAGCCTGATTGATTGCGGTCCCGGTATGCTGCCGGTTGTTTGTCGGCACTATTTCCAATACCGGCCGGCTCGTTGGGCGGGGCTTGGGCGTAGGTATGCGGTCACGGCGGGGCAGCCCCAGCCGCTCGCGGTCTGAGTCGCTTACCGCATCGCCGTAGTCGATACATTTGTTTTTCACGTTCCGCACCTCGGCTTTAAGCGCGTCCCGCTTCTCGTTTTTTTCGACAATGAGCGCCTTCGTGCCGTTTTCGCCCTTTGCCGCCTCATACACGGCCTCGTAAGCCGTAATTTGGGCGGTCAACCCGCTTGCCGTATTCGCCGGAATATCCCACGCTGCCGCGTTTTCCGCAAGCACCTTGCCGAAATTCTTCAGCCATGCCAGTAAATCCGCTTCCCGCTTGGGAAAAAAGTCCGCCATTTTGCCCTCCTTAGAAAGGTTTTAGTCTGAATTGTATCCGCCGTTTACCACCGGACTTGACAATTATACCATAAACCCCGGGTTTTATGCAATAGGGGAATGAAAATTTACCGTAAGCCCCGGGTCTCATCATTTTTCAGCATAGTCAAAATATTTTGGGGGAGGGTCTAAATGTTTTGGACCATGGTCAAAACTTTTTGGAGAGCGGTCTAAATATTTTCGGGAGAGGTCAAAAATATTTGGAGAAAGGTCAAAAAGTCTTTGGCGCAGGTCAAAAAAATCGAGGGAAAGGGCTTTTTGCGTAAGATTCGGGGCTTTTTTGAGAAAACCCGGGTCGAAAAGAGCATTGCCGCAAAAGCGCCGGCATGATATACTCAAAAAACAATGGCAAACTATTTGGATATACAAAAAGAGGAGACCCTCAAGGCGAGGGTCTTTCACGATTATTTTGACAAGGGGAAATTTGCATACGAACCCAACACCGGGAACATAGACTTTATCGTAACGGATGCAAGACTGGCCGCAGGCGGACTGTTCAAAGCGCACTATCTTTGGGCGGAAGCAAAAAAAGGCGAAGTGGACGCAGTGTCCATGATGACGCAGCTGGTGTTGACCTGCAAGAAAACCTACGATTCGGGGGAGTTCATGCCGCCGCCGTATCTTGGCTGTTTTGACGGTAAAAAAATCGCCTTTCTGCCCTTCCATGACATACTGCCTGTTTTTGCGGAAAACGATATAAACTGGAACGCCGCGCCCAGCAATTACCTGTCCGATGATTTTATTAAGACCAGAAAAAAAATAACAAAACTGCTTGCAAAAAATTTTACCGTGTATGATTTTGACGAGGACAGCGCGGAAATAAAAAGTTTTATCAAGAACAATTTTATTCCGGGCATGGTTTCCACAAAAAGCCCTATAACAAAAAATAATTTTCCCCATATTTACAACAGATGGGTTACGGAGGTAAAACCCACCATTAACATATCCGCTGACCGCTGGCAGAAATACAAAAGAGAAGGCGTGCTTGACTTGGATTTTTTCCTTGCCGATGTGATGAGCCGGGATGGAAAAACAATTATCGAAAAATTAAATATTATCCTTGATAACGACAACTATAAACTGCAAAAGGATATTGAGGGCGAGTTGTTTAAGACCGATATTAATTTTACCGACGGGGGGGCCGCCTACAGACGGTTTTGGAATAAATACGAGCGTCCTCCCGCCGAAGAATACCAGCAATACATGATAGGACGGCGGGACTTGCTTGTTCCCAAAAACATACGGGAAGTAAAAGGCTCATTTTTTACGCCGCAAATTTGGGTTGAAAAATCGCAGGAATATATCGCAAAAGCCCTGGGCGAAAACTGGCAGGAAGAATACACTATCTGGGATTGCGCCGCCGGAACCGGAAACCTTTTGGCGGGGCTTGCGAATAAATATAACATTTGGGCTTCTACGATAGATCAGCCTGATGTTGATACCATGAAAGCCCTTATTGACGAAGGTTTTAATGTATTGCCCGCTCATGTATTCCGGTTTGATTTTTTGAATGATACATTTGATAAACTGCCGCCTGAGTTAAAAAAAATACTTGACGACCCCGAAAAGCGCAAAAAACTGATTATCTATATTAATCCGCCCTATGCGGAGGCGACAAGTACGGCTACTGCTATGGGTAGAGGACATAACAAAGGAGACGTTGCTACAGCGCATAAAACACGGGATAAATACAAAGCCGCAATAGGTTCGGCAACAAATGAAATCTCAGCGCAATTTATGGCGCGTATTTACCATGAAATACCGGAATGTAAATTGGCATTGTTTTCAAAATTAAAGTTTGTAAACGGACAAAATTTTAGCAGGTTTCGTGAATTCTTTAACGCTGATTTTAAGAAAGGATTTGCCGTTTGCGCCGACACTTTTGATAATGTCGCAGGGAAATTTCCGATAGGTTTTACTGTTTGGGATTTATCAGGAAAAAAATTTCCGAAAAATATCACGCTGGATGTAGCGGGAAACCGTGAAAGAAAAAGATTTTGGGCGTTGGATGGGAAATCAATCAATAAGTGGATCATACAATTCAATAAAACCGTACACGAAGGCATTGCGTATATGGCTAATCCCGCTCCTGATTTTCAAAAAATCAATCAGCCATATATAACAGCGCAAACAGGAAGCCGCCATTTCCATTACTATGTATTTAATAAAAGCAATGTTATTGAAGGCTGTATTTACTTTGCCGTCCGCCTCTGCATAGAACCGACGTGGCTTAATGACCGGGACCAGTTTTTATTTCCCAATGATGGCTATAAAACAGATACGGAATTTCAAAATGATTGTTTGATTTTCACGTTATTTCACGGACAGAACCGCATATCTTGCGTGGACGGCGTAAACCATTGGATACCTTTTACCGAACAGGAAGTAGACGCAAGCGAAAAATTTGATTCCAATTTTATGAGTAAGTATATCAAGGGAAAGACGTTTAGCAATGAGGCAAATTCCGTATTAAATACCGGTTTAGAATTATGGAAATATTACCATGCAAAAACCAAGGGTAACAACACCGTTTCCGTAAACGCTTCTTTTTATGACATTCGGGAATATTTTCAGGGACGCGCCCCTAATGGTAAAATGAACAATAAATCTGCGGATGAAACATATAACAAAATAATTAAAATGTTGCGGAATCATGTAAAACTGTTAGCCCAAAAAATAGAGCCCAAAATTTATGAATACGGATTTTTGAAATAAATAGTGGGAAGGAGCGTAGCGACTGACCTAGGCGAACGGAACCCCCGGAGCGACCGCATGGGAGCGGAGGCGCATACAGGCCTGTTATACGCCGTTTGCCCGTACTTCATTATACGTTTATATTATTTTAATTTCAATATGATCTTAATAAAATTTAATTTAGAAAGTTTATTAATAACAAATTTTTCAAAATGTTTTTTTTAAAAATAGCTTAAAGGAACAGATGGCATAGCCACCTGTTCCTTTTTTATTTCAGCGAATCGTAAGTCTCCATCGCTGCCACATACACATCTTGGAGCTTTGCTCCGGAAACAGGTAATCCGGTAAGAATAACACTCTGAATTTCCTCTCGTGTAGCTCCTGCTTCCTTTGCCTCCATTACATGCCGTTGAATTCCTTCAACAATACCATCTGCCGCAAGATAAGCAAGATATACAAACTGATATGTTTTTGGATCAAGTGCCGTTTTTTGATCTGTTAGCTTGTAAAAATCAAAATACGCCTGCCCGATTTCACCGCCGTCTTTAACCATATACAAAAATTTGCTTTTCATCGGTTCCTTACCATCAGCTTTTTCCATAATATTCACTGCCATTTTATGCCCCCTTCAAAGTTTATACTTCACTATAATATACAGACACCATTTTGTCAATATATCTTCTTCAATATTTTCAAAATTTCTAGGGGTACAACCCGATGACATCGGTAACACTTTTGACCGGACAGATAGGTAACACTCCGGTCATTTATTGTGTCACTTTATGCTAGCATTAAAAGGGGAAATCCGTCCAGTCTTTTCGT
>JAITEL010000057.1 GCA_031282065.1 Treponema sp. | reverse complement strand
TCATCTCAATAAAGAGGCTCCATGCCTTATGGTTCAAATTGTTATGCCCCTGGGGGGTACGGAGTCGGGATTGTTCCGTTTCCCCCGGGTGGGAGAAACGGTGTTGGTAGGGACTGAAGAGGAAGCGCATTACCTTATGGGCTATATGCCCAGTGAGGATGCTCACTTTTCCACCGGTAACGCCGCTCAAACTAAGGCACAGGTGTTCCGGTATAACAACAACGGAGTCAACTTTTCCGATAGCCCCTATTCGGAAATCGCCTTCAATAGTACGACCGGCAAGGTTGAAGGCGCTGCAATCCCCATAGACAGCATCAATATAAAATCAACCGGCAATATCCTCCATTCCGCCGGCAATAACCTCTCCCTGCAAGCCGACAGCCTGAATATCGGCATAGGGGCAGACAAGGGCAATGCGGTGATCAGTGCCGACTCTGCCGGGAATATTACCATAGAAGCGGCAAGCTCTATTACCTTAAAGGTTGGCCGCACGACTCTGAATATTTCAGATACCTCCTTTTCCGTAAAATCCCAGATAGCCGATACGCCTATAGCCAATACCTGGGACGCTGCCCTGAGCCTGAGTCCCCGGGGAGGTTTTTCCGCGTCCGGCATGAACTGCAAGATAAGCGCCGCTAAGAAGGCGGCGATGAGCGATTCTATGGGGGGGCTGTTCTCTACCCAAATGGGAGTAGGACAGGTCAAAGGCCGGGAATTGAAAATGGCTACCTATAACGCCAAGGAATACGCCATCCTTACCATAACCGAGGATATTGATTTTACCGAGAACATGATCGCCCTTATTAATGCCATGGAATACCAGGACAAACTGCGGGAACTGAAAAAGAACGCGGTTGACCAGAAGGACCGGGCAGCGGCTGCGACTGCGGCAGCATCTGAGGCATCGGCAAAAGTCGCCGCCGCTGCCGCCGCCTATACCAAGGCACAAAAAGCTCAAGGGGATTTCAAAGAAGGGGGCTCCCCAGCGTCTGGGCCGCTCAAGGAAGCCCTGGATACCGCCATCAAGGCTGCAAAAGAAGCGGAACAGGAACGGCATACTGCGGCGGAAAAGGCGAAGAAACAGCAGGACCTGGCATCCGAGCGGCAGAACGCCCTTGACACGGTTACTAAATGGGGGAGCATCTTCAACATGGTTATGGAGTGGGTGCGGTTTGTCAAGGAACTGACCGAGAAGCTCCTGGACCTCATCGAAGAACAAAAGCGTTTGTCCATAAAATGGGAGCAGGCCCGGGAGATGGAACGGAAGGCCCGGCTCGCCAATGTGAATCTTAAGGACCCTGCTAAGGAAGCAGTGGAAGCCGCGGCGAAGGAGAAGGCGATAGAGGCGTACAAGGCCGGTAATCCGGGAGCAAGCGATGAGGATGCGGAAAAATACTGGGAGGATATGTCCAAAGAGGATAAGGACACGCGGATAGCGCAAGAGCGGGAAGCAGGCCGCGCCGAGGTGGATAAGCGTTATCAGGAGACTCTTAAGGAGGAAGCCGAGGCTAAAGCCGCTCAGGATATAGCAAAGGAGAAGTATGACGCGCTGCCTGCTGATCCCAATCGGGCAACCCCCACCTGGGAAAATCTTTCCTCTGCGGAAAAGAGTCAGTATATCAGTCAAGTAACACCGGAAGAGAAAGAGCAGAGAGGCAAAGACTATATTGATGAATTGGAAGGGCAGAAGGAACAACAATGGAAAACAGGGGGTATATATGAGTTCGGCGGGGCTCAAAAGCTGTAACCCTAAAGGCTGGGGATGTAGGGGATGAGTGGGGTGAACCGGGATCCGGTGTATCTGGTCTGCGCAGTTCGGGACATGATATTGGACCTTACCGCTACGGTGTTTAACTGCATTGACTTTGGCTATGAACGGGCAATAAAGGAACGGCAGGAAAAGCTGAAGCTGACTAAGAAAGAGTTCGCCGAGGATTGCGGAAAAGTCATTAACGGGAATGCACCGGCAGGGACCAGCTTTGAAAGCCTGAAAGCCGGATATGACCAGAAAAAGCAGGAGGCTTCCGATTTTGTTACTGATACGAACCTGCTGCGGGACAAACTTAACCTTTCTGCCCTGTATATTGATATGGGTATTCACGCCTTAGTAAACACGTTTATGGCCATCTACGGAGTTACGGCTGCGGATACCCCTTCGCTCCAGCTTAAGGGTTCAGGAGATATTATCCTCAAAGCCGATAAAACGAAGAACCTCTATGTAACGAAGCACGAAGTAGGTGGCAGTCCTATAGGGGCAGTGCATGAAGTGGCGGATACGGCTACCTTTGCGGTCAAAGCCGTTAAGGCGGTAGCGGATGTAACGCTGTCAGCAACCAAACTGGGCTATAAGTCCAAGAAACTTGCTGATGATACGAGGGAGGCCCAGAATAAAAAGACCGATGCGGATAAATTCAAGGACGAAGCTCAGACGTACAAGGAGAATATGAAGAAAATTGAGAATCTGTCGAAGTAAACAGGACGAAGGATAGTGGGATGGATATAGACCCTGTAATGAAAGATGAAATTCTCAGCGATACGGGACCGATTATCGCTTCCGCAAGCACCGCGGCTCTGGTCGCCGCTGTAGGTGCCATAGCCGCCAGCTTTCTGGTGATCAATTACCAGAATAGCACTATGGCAGGGGACACCGGGGTGCATCCTACTAACGACGATGTAGCGGTAAGTAAAGTGGAAACCGCAGCCAGCGAAACGGAAGGAAAGTTGGCCCAGGACACGGTAGCAGGCGTCAACGGTGAAGTAAAGGCGAGCGAAACCGAAGCCCGGGCCCTAACCGGAGAGGCCACTGCGGCGGATTCAGGAGCTTCTGCCTTGCGGACCAAAGCCGGGGCTTCGGACATCGAAACCAAAGCCCTCAAAATGACCTAGGAATGTGATATGGCAGATAAACTGATGTGGCTTAATAAGCATCTTATCCTTATCCGGTACCTAACGGTCGAAGAAACTATGGCGGAAGAAGGCTACAAAATACGCCCTGATCTTGAAGAGGACTTCGCGGGTGTCCGCGGCGCCGAGAAGATGGTATTCAAACTCGCAGGCAGAGGGAACTACAAGGATGCCTGCGAACTGCTTTCGTATATAGCCCACCGTCGGGCGGCGATCTGGTGGGGTTACCGTTGCGTCCTCTCGCTCCTTGAGGAACTGAGGGAAAAGCCCGCGAAGGACCGAGACATCGCAGATATAGGGACAAATTTTGCCACTACAGTGCCGGATTGGGCCAAGGTGGAACTGCCGAAACAGAGTCCTCTCATCCAGGGTCTCTTTGACCATATCCAGGCTGAAAACGAGCGGAATTTCAAGGACCTGGAGGCCCAGTTAGACCCAGAGTACCATGCTTTTGTCAAAGAGGCGGTAGAGGTAGTGTTCCAGGAATTCAAAAAGGTCCATGGGATTCACCCCATAGATTTGCTCAAGAAGGCCGGGACGCGGATCAATGAAGACCCTTATCCCATAGCCCCTGATTCCCCGGCTTTTTCGGAAGCAGCGAAACTCAAATCTCAGCTTGGGGCGCTGCAAAAAGAAACCGTTGAAACCATCAAATCCGTACTTCCCCCTAAGGTGCCGGAATACGAGAAAAAGGTTCGGGACAACGCGCTGGCTGCGGTCTACCGCTGGATCGTCGCCCCTGACGAGATGAACAGCAATGCCTGTCTTGGCTTAGGCAATGCATGTCCTGATACCCCCTCGGGACTGCTCTGTCTGAGTGCGTTTTGGGCCTTTGGTAACCTGCTTCCCGGGGGCGACCAGATCGTTCCTACGCCGCCGGGACTTGCGGCCAACGGCCTTTCTCAGGTACTTTTGATGTGTGCTCTCCACAAAGGAGGGGTGCGGAAGCTCAAAGCGCGCTACGAACTGTACTTTAACCTGGGGGTGGATGTGTTAAGCGGCAAGGATAACTGGGGAGAGAGCTTAGCTGAAGGAACGGCTCCCCACGAGTCCCTCTCCGGTGGCGGGGCATCCGGTGCTTCAGGGCCGCCTCCCAGCGAGGCTCCCCGGTACAAACGCTGGAAGCCAGGAGATCCGGGAAAGTGAATTCCCTAACAGGAGGTATAAGCAGGGTGAAAACGATGTGGACCGTTTTAGGTTTTTTGGGGAAGCTCGGAGCGGGGCTACTCATGCTTGGGGTTGTTTCAGGCTGCGCCAGCAGCCAGCGCCAGGTGATAGTGGGGCTTTCCCCGGAATTGGAGGAGTATTACTCCATGTATCCCTCAATAGAATGTGATGTGGTCGCGGTTACCGAAGAAGAAGCGGAGCAAATCAAAAGCGACGGGGTAGACAAGTATTTTACCCCTGCCGGTTCCTTGCGGAAACGGCTTGAGCCTTTTACCGTATTCTTTTCCCAGGAGTATACTCAGCCGGAGATCCTGCCCTACAAGTCAAATTATTGGGACCGGTGGTTCAAGCGGAAAAAGCCCGTAACCCTGGTGCTGATTGCGAATCTGCCCCATTCGCCGGATATGCCCCAGGATAATGACCCCCGGGTTTTGTATATTGATTTAAAAAAGGGCGGTTTATTTGTTAAGCCGGTGTATGTGGAAATTGAACCGCAAAAAATCACCCAGGTTTTTGATAAACCCAAGGATCCCCGGACGGATCTTCCCGCAGAAAACCGGAAGCCCGATAAACAGGAAATCGATGCCCGTATCCATGGGGATGCAGAAAAATAAGCGGCATTATTAAGGATAGTCTATGCGTTTTGAAGAATTATTGCATTGGAATGACGGCCAGTTTTTACAGCCCCATCATTTTCAGTATCAACAACGGATTGTCTCGGCGTACATCCGGCTTAACCGTTCCTTTTCCCTGCCTTTCGCGTACGGGCTCCTGGATTTTGATCTTGACCGGGAAGCGCTGGACGGAGGAAGGGTGGCGGTTAGGCGCTTTTCCGCAGTCATGCCCGATGGCCTGGAACTCTCCATGCCGGGGAACTGTGTGCTCAAGCCCCTGGATCTGAGCGAAGCCCTCAAAGAAAATCCCGCGATCCTTACGGTGTATCTGGCATCGCCCTACTGGTCCGAATTTGAGGCAAATCTTGCGGATGAAGAAAACCCCAAGGAAAAAAAGCTCTACCTTACCCAAAAAAAACTGGTCCGGGACGAGAATGCCGGGGATAATGAAATAACCCTCATCACCCGCAGGATCAACGCCCGGCTGGTAACGGATCGAGAGGATACCAAGGATATGCAGCTCTTGCCCGTCCTTAAACTGAATGTCCTCACCCGGGAAACAAGCCAGCCCCTGATCAAGGTGGATGAAAAATACCTTCCCCCCTTTATGATGCTTACCGCAGAGGATCCCCTCTTCAATATGGCCGCGGGCCTTATGGCGGATCTTCGTCGCTGCAAGGATAAACTCCAAACCACCGTAAGCACCCGGAAAAGAGGAGATGAAACTTTTTCCCGCTCCGATGCCTTGGATGACGCCCGATCCCTTCTCTTACTGCGAACCTTGAATTTCTATAACCTGAGGCTTGCTTCCCTTTTGGTGGATGGTTTTATCTCCCCCTTTACCCTGTACCTGGAACTGGCCTCTTTCTTAGCAGAACTCATGGGGCTTAACCCTGAAAACGGAATCCTGGAGATACAACGGTACGATCATGATGACCGCATGCCTGTATTTACCGTTCTCTTTAAAGATATCCGTTCCTTTATTCAAAGCGAAGGAGGCGCGGGGTATGTGAAGCTCAATTTTGTCTCCATTACCGAAGGAGGCGACTATTTCTTCGCGCCCATTAAAACCGAAGATATCGCCGATGTGAGCGAGATATACCTGGCCATCCGGACCAGTGCGGAAAGCGAGGAGGTGGTCCGTTCCCTGGAGCAAGGGGATACCTTTAAGCTTATCAGCCCCAGGGCCAAGTCCCTGCGAACCCGGGGGATGAAACTGGTATGGACCCGCTATCCCCCGCGGTTCTTGCCGGTCTTGGACGGGACCCTCTGGTTCCGCCTGGATCTCAGTGAATCCTCCAAGGTGTGGCGGGATATGTGTGCAGAAAAAGGTATGCTGATTGACTATGTTCCGCAAAGCCTTCCTGATCTGGAACTATCCCTCTTTATAACAGTGCTGGAATAGGAGATGCCTATGAACCCCTCGGTAAGCCTGGAAGACCTCTGTCGCCCGGTTTTGACGTGTTTCTGCAATTACTGGCAGTTGAATCAGGCGGGGACACCCCCGTCCCTGGAAAAGTTCAGGGCAGACATAGAATCCTCCCTGGAGGAGGCTAAGCATAATGCCGCAGCAGACCCGGTTCTGATACGGGAATATGAGCGGATAGAACGGCCTCTGGTTTTTTTTATTGACTTCATGGTTCAGGAAAGTACCTTCCCCTTTAATAGAAACTGGCGGGAACTGGGCAGGAACTACAACGAACTATCCGGGGATGAAAAGTTTTTTAACCTCCTCTCGGATGCCCTCAAGGACAAAGAGGCCATCCAGAGGATCCCCCTGTTTTATGCCATGCTGGGATTGGGTTTTGAAGGGGCCTATATGCATGATCATGGGTATATCGACAAGCTTATGAATCAATGCGTAGCCCAATTTCCCGGGGAATTGGATATTCGGGAAGAGCCCATTGTGGAGGTGGTCACGGAACAGCGGATTGCCCGATCAAAAAAAGCGAGGTTCCTGCGGCCCCTGCGGATGACCTTGATTCTTTCTATTCTGTTCTTGGTTTTTTCTCTCATCTTTAATTTTTCCGTCTTCTTTAAAGTTACTCACCCGTTCCGGGAGCATTTGTCCGGCGCCGCAGTACAGGCCCGGGACATTAAAACTATTCCCTATGAGGTCCCCTAATGCCTACACAGCTCTTTTCTTTTGTTCCGAAGATTATCGATCTCATAAAAACCAATACCTTAGCAAAGGTCATTGCGGTTATCCTGGTCCTCCTCTTGGCCCTCTTACTGATCATGCCTTTGATTAGAAAAGCCCGGAGGAAACGGCTTAAGGATAAAGAAACCCGAGATATCGTCAAAGACCTGATGGTTTGGCGTCATGTAGCCCAGCTTGCCCAAGGGGGAGATAAACATGGCCAAGCAAAGAAGGTGCTTTCCGACAATATCATAAAAATAAACGAATTGTTGAAGCAGGGTTTTGATCTCGCCGCGCTTCATGGCAGGGGGCTTTATAGGGTTCCCTGGTTCATGCTCCTCGGTGAGCCTCGTTCAGGAAAATCATCCCTCTTGGAAAACAGCGAACTGGAATTGGTCCCCTCTAAAGCGGAATTGAAGACCGGAGCCGAGGAAAAGAGCCTGCCCGTGCGGATGTGGCTCGGGGGAAAGGCAGTGGTCTGCGATGTAAGCGGCGGCGTTTTTTTTGACCGTTGGCTGGAGGGGAGCAGCGCGGAATGGACCCATATCATCAAACAGCTCTGCCGTAAACATTACCGTAAACCCCTGGACGGCGTCATCCTGACCATTCCTGCGGACGCCATCTTGACGGACGATGAGGACCTCACCCGTAAGAAAGCCACTCTCATGGCCAATGAATTGGCCCACCTCCTTAACGCCAGCGGTATGCGCCTGCCCTGTTATGTGGTGGTTACCAAACTCGATATGGTAAACGGGTTTCGGGAATATACCCAGGGGCTTTCAGGAGAATTACGGCATCAGATCCTCGGGTATGAAAATACCGGCAGTGCGTACCAGAGCGAAGATTTTAAGCGCTTTTGGAGCAAGCTCTTGCAGCGGCTGCGTTCCGGGTATAAAAAAAGCATGACCTCCCGGGAAGTGCAACTGCGCCTCTCCAGCGGGTCTAACCGGATGGATGTAACGGGAAAGCTGTTTCTGTTTTCTGAAAATTTCGACAGCCTTTACCCCAAGCTCCATATTTACCTGGAGACCCTGTTCAGTGAAGATACCTTTCATGGAACCAAGAATACGGTTTTTGATGGCCTTTTCTTCACCTCTTCCACGGATATAGGGGTTTCCTTTAGCCCCAGCATTGCCGCTTTGGTTGAAAAAAAGCCCGAGGATATCCTCTTTACCGAGGAGCCGCCTTTGGTTTCCCAATCCTATTTTGTCCGGGATATGCTGCACAAGTTTATCTTTAACCCGTCCCCCAAAGCGGCCTTTGTCAAAAAAGAAGCCTTGAACCGGGCCATACCCCTGTTCGCCCTCTGTGGGGTCTTGGTGCTCCTCGGGTGTATCCCCCTTTTCACGGCCCTTTTCAGGGCCGATGACCTGAGCACGTCCCTGGTCCAAGTTACCAATTATTATGCTTCCCTGAGTGCTACCTTGCAGTCAAAGAGCGGCGCCGGACTTCCTATCATCATAAAAAACAGGGACAGGACTTTTACCTTTAATAATGATCCCGGTTCGCAACAAACCGGCTCCTCTCCGGTACAGTTCTACTACAATGCCTTGGCTTTCAGGAACCTCAACTTGACCCCTTCTTTTGGGTTTCTGCTTCCGGATCTGTTGGTATTTCAGGAACTCAATATGGGACATAGAGACCGGGTGTTTATTAGCAATCAGCTCTACGGGAGCCTTATCAGAACCCCCTTGATCAAAAATGTGGGCTCCAAATTGACGGACCAGTCCTTGCAAGCCACGGTGCTTGACCGGGAATTACGCTCGGTGATTCAGTCCTTTACCATGCTTGATGAACTGAAACCGGAAGATTTCCAGCGCTTATTCCTGTCCAATCAGTATGTTTCTGATGCCATGATAGGCTATCTCCTACCGGAGCTTTCCAATGATTCCAGGGTGCTCCTCAACAGCTTTCTTTCCCGAAGGGATAGGCGTTATACCTTTGCGGAAGAAGCGTCTTATATCTACTCGGATGAGTTTCTTCGGGCCAAAGGCGCGGCCTTGCAGATCATCCTCACCGCATGGCAGCGTCTTTCGGTGTATCCTGATTCTTTGTACGGCAAGATAAAAGCTCTCCTCTCCATTT
This sequence comes from Treponema sp., assembly GCA_031282065.1. GTDB lineage: Bacteria > Spirochaetota > Spirochaetia > Treponematales > Breznakiellaceae > JAIRLU01. The sequence goes on along the minus strand of JAITEL010000057.1, from coordinate 62,646 downwards.
CCCAGAATATCGTTACCAATTACGCCCGGATTAGCTTCCTCCTACGCCAGGCCGGGGACGCCGCTTCCCTGCGGGATGTGCAGAACCTGGTTACCGAATGGAAAAGCTTAAGCGCAACCCAAAACAGCCTCATCTCCCAGGGGAGGGATCTCTTTGAAGAAATAAAAAATGACCTCCAAAAGGCCACGATACCCTTGCTTACTATGACGGATGGCGATGCCTTTGGAAACAACCTGATAAACGACTATCTTTTTAACGACCTGGTGATCAATTATGCGGTCAAAGAGTACAGCGATCTTTTTAAGCAGGATATGGAGTTTATCCGCGTGAAGAGCAGCGGCATGAGAAACGGCGTCCTGGGGGCCATCAGCGTCCTGGAACGGGAATTCTCCAGTAATCTCACACGGGAACTGGACAATTTGCGGGTCAGTGCCGCAAGCCTCAAGACCGATACCCTCTTGTCCGAGAAAATGAGCAAAGAAGCCGATGCAGATTCCCTGTTTCTCGTGGTGGAGAAAATCTTGAACCTTGCCGGGGCAGTGGATATACCGGACACGGAAACCTTGAGAAACACCCCCGGCTTAAACTGGATGAACGGGCAGTATGACATCATTGCGGCCTTTGATACATACGAATCCTATGTGAAACCCTTTGTGGAACATGAAAAGGTGGCTACCCTTATCAGCAACGGAAGGATCATGCTGGCGGCCCAGGCCTATCTTAACCGGTACCTAGTGCTCAGTGTGGAATATGACTTTCTCACAAACTCCCAGGAATCCATAGCCGCCACGATAGCCTCCCGTTCGGAACAAGAGAACCGGGAGCTTTTTTCCCTGTCCGGCCGGGCAATTCAAAGCGCCCTGGGGGGAATGGCGTTAAATCGGGCCTATGATCCGGGGATAGTGAAACAGATAACCGACGGTATAGCCGCATATAACGATTTATTTACCCGTTATATTACCTTGAAGGAAGAGCCGAAATTTCTCCAAAAACAGGATCAGAGTATCTATCAGACCGAGTCTTTCAGCGCCTATCTGGGTTTATATCTGAGCTATTGGGGCAACTACCCGGATAGCGCCTACATTCCCTCTCCGGGGTGGCGGGAATACCGGATACGGGTAAATCAAACGAAACCCTATCAGATCAATTCCGTATTGCAGTCCCTCTACACCGAATGTATGGGCATACTCAATAATGTCAATGATGTGGTCTTATCCGATGTATTAAAGCGGGAAAAAGGCGATTATATCAGTTCCCTGAACGACCGGATAAAGCTGCTTTCCGCCTTTCTCAGCGCGGATGCGGATCGTATGCTTACGGCCTGGAGCAAACTGCCTGCCGAGGCGGAGCCGGCCTTTAAGCAGATCCGCGCGTTATCGCTGGATGAAATCAAAGACACCTATATGACCGTGTATTCAGATACGAGAAACATCACCATAGGCTGGTGGAATGATTTTATCATGAACGGCATCAATCTCCTGTCACAAACCTATTGCCGCCTCAAGGTGAACGCCTTTTCTGACAAACTTGCTGGTCTCCGGGTCTTCCCCCTCCTCTCCGATGCGTCCCGGGAAGAGGTCTTATCCCTTACTGCCTTGGAAGATATCGCGATCTTGTTGCGGGACATGGGAGCCGGCGATTTACCGGTAAAGGCCACAGAGGAAGCGGATCCCCTGGAACCCATCCTGCACCCCATCCTGTTCAGAGGGGCCCTGGCCCAAACCTGGGCCCAGACGCTCTATCAGTTTGCCGCGGCCGCAGTGGATGCCCAAAAACCGCTCATCTGGACCCTTTCTCAGCCGCCTATTGATGTCCAGGGGAAACTTTCCCTGAGCAACCGGCTGCTTGCGGTAAGCCGGTTTAGATACGTCGAGGTTTCCGGCTCCGGGAGAAATCCCAAAACCCTTAACACCTATATGAATGAAAAAGTCAGCCTGGCAGAGGGCACCCCGATTGACCGGGGCCTGAGTTTCAAGTTTTACCGGACATCTTCGGATACCCGTCCGTCGGTAGCCATAAACATGGATAAACCCTGGTCGATTTTTGATTGTTATTTGCATAAAGAGGTGATAAGTACTGATGAGGGCACCTATTTCCCCATCTTCTTAACGGATGAAGCCGGGGAATACGCATACTTTGTGGAGATTGATTTCAACGTGCCTATTCCCAAACCGGAGCAATGGTATACCCGTGCTACCTGGCCGAATTTCAGGATAGTAGACGGCGTAGTTACGGTCAACCGCTAGCCCGCCAGCGGGTTTAACGCCCATGACTCTCAGTGGTGGTAAGGCATCGAAGCGCCCTTTGCCGCTAGATAAAGGATGATCAAGACCGTATTTCGGGGGAAACCAGGGGCGGTTCCTGGGAGGGATAAGAGGCGCTCCCTAGTAGGGATAAGGGGCTCTCCCTAGAAGGGATAAGGGGCTCTCCCTAGAAGGGATAAGGGGCGGGAAATCGGCTGTGCCGACCTATGGGGGTGAGACTGCGTCAAAAGTCCCGGCGGCAGGGTATACTCAAGCGGGAGGAGAAAGCGGGCAATGGAAACCGGGTATTGTCTTTACAAAGGGAACAGGCTCCTAGACCTCGGTTTCCCTCAGCAGTATACTAGGGGACAGTATGAAAAACCATGGAACCGTCCCCCGATGGGATCTCTCTCCAATCTACCCTTCTTTTGATGCTCCTCAGTATGCCCGGGATAAAGCACTCCTGCACCAGCGAATCCAGGCCCTCCTTAAGCGTTTAGAGGAGCCCCTCTCGCCAGAAGGCCTCTTGGCTTTGATACATGCCTATGAAGATGCTGCGGGGCTTGCAGAAAACCTGAGCGCCTATGCACAGGCCATCTACACCACCGATACCCAGGATGCCAAGGCCCTGGGAGAGATCAACGCCCTGGAAGCCGCTGGCTTGCCGCTGGAGAAAGGGACGGTTCTGTTCAGGAACCGTCTGAAAGAACAGAAAGCGCAGGTTCTGCAATGGACCGAATCGCTTGATGCCCTGAAGCCCTATCGCTTCTTTATTACCGAATCCCTCAAGAAAGCCGCGTTCCAGATGAGCCCAGATATGGAAGATCTGGCCAATGATCTTTCCCGATCCGGGGGTAATGCCTGGACCCGGCTCCAGGAAGCCCTTTCCTCTGCCACTACGGTACTGTGGGATGCGGACAGCGGGGAAGAGAAAACCCTCGTAAGCCTGAGGGACCTGGCCCATAGCCCGGATCGGCATATTCGGGAACGGGCCTATAAGGCGGAATTGCGCGGCTGGCAGTCCATTGCGCTTCCCCTGGCGTCATCCCTCAACGGGGTGAAAGGTACGGCCCTCACCCTGGAAAACCGGCGGGGTTGGCAATCCGTCCTGGAAAAATCCCGCTTCCAGTCCCGGATCAGCGCACAGACCCTTTCGGCGCTTATCGCCGCTATGGAGGGAGCCCTTCCCCTCTTTCACCGTTATCTGCAGGCTAAGGCCCGGCTTCTGGGGCTTAGGGTATGCGCCTTCTACGACCTCTTTGCGCCCGCGCCTTGTACCGGTGCCGTACGGCAATGGACCTGGGAGGAAGGGACGGAGTTTATCGCAAAACAGTTTGACGCCTTTGATCCCCGGATGGGGGCCTTTGCCCGTCATGCCTTTGCCTGTTCCTGGATAGATGCCGAGCCCCGAAAAGGCAAAATAGGCGGGGCCTATTGTACGGACTTTCCCCTGGCAGGAGCATCCCGGATACTCTGCAACTTCGATGGTTCTTTTGATGCGGTTACCACCGTAGCCCATGAATTGGGTCATGCCTGGCACCATGAACTCGTGAAGGACCTCCCCTTGAGTCTTAGCCGCTATCCCATGACCTTGGCGGAAACGGCCAGTATCTTTGCGGAAACCCTTGTCTTTGAAGGGGCCTTGCAGCACGCCTCCCTCAATGAGCGGCTTTCCCTCCTGGAGGGACACCTCCAAAATAGCTGCCAGGTGATCGTGGATATACTCTCTCGCTTTTATTTTGAAGCGAGCCTCTTTACACGGCGGGCTCAAGGAGAACTTTCTCCTGAGGAGCTTTGCAAGCTCATGCTGGATGCCCAGCAAAAGACCTATGCCCAGGGCCTTGATCCTGAGCTGCTGCACCCCTACATGTGGGCGGTAAAAAGCCATTACTACAGTCCTGCCTTGGGGTTTTATAATTACCCCTATGGTTTTGGGCTGCTTTTTTCCCTCAGCCTTTATAGCAAGGCAAAAACCGCAGGGCCTGGGTTTCAAGAGGTGTATCGGGATCTCCTGCGCCTTACCGGGAGGGCTGCTGCTGAAGCCGTGGCTCAGGTTGCAGGATTCAGCCTTGAAGATGCGGCTTTCTGGCAACAGGGAGTCGGGATTATCGCTGCTGAGGTCGAGGAGTTTGAAGGTATGCTGAGGTCCCTTACCGGATGAGGGCCACCGAGGCTATCTTTCCATCTTTGGTATACATGCGGTTTGGGTTATGGGGATCGAGGATCCGCTGCCCCCGGTGAAAGAACACGTACTGATAGGTCCCCGGCGGCAGGCTGAGGGTGAGGGAATAGTAACCGGGTTTTGTTTCTTGCAAGGTATACATGAACGGATCCCAGCCATTGAAAGTGCCTGCTACGGTAACAGCCTCCCCTGGGGGCCCCTGGTAGGTGAAGCGGAGACTGCCCTCAGGCGCGTCAAAGGGAGACGGAGGTTTTTCGAAAGCCGGAATAGCCACCACCGAATGGCTGAGCCCTGAAGCATCTATGCGGTAGTCCGGGTTTCCCGGATCTGTGGTCCAAAGCCCATCTATGATCAGCCGGTATTCCAATTCCCGGATATGATCGGGCACCGTATATACATGGAACAATATCCCGGAATCGGTATAGGGAGCCCTTTTCTGTTCTTCCCGGGAAATGGTGGAAGTATCCTTGGGGAATACGAGCTTGCGAAACCAATACACTTGAGCGAAGTCCTCATGGGCAAAGGCTATTCCCACCCTGCGGTAGGAAGAAGGAACGGTAAAGATCACCCCGTCTTCAAATACCTCAGGCCGCCCCGGCTCGCTGATACTCAATAAATGCTCGATAAAGGAATAAGATTCTGTATCTACCGCCCCAATCGTGCCGATAATAAGCATAAGGAGCTCTATAACCGTGATTGTTTTCATATACTATTTACAATTATCGGTGGATAACTCAATATCTTAAATATGCCGTCATTACAAGCATTAGAAGCATTTAAAAACTCATTTCGTAAAGTTGGTAAAGAAGATGCCATCCTGGCTGCCCAAGACATTCCTTTGGAAGACCTTGCTTTGCCAGGTTCAGAAGCAGCCTCTTCTCCTGAGCCCCCTGAGCCAACTCTTGAAAACCGCGGTGATACCGGTGCGCTTTCTACCCAGGCCGAAGCAGAGGCTCCTCCGCAACCAGTAGCCGGCAGGCAGGATGACACCGGGGACTCGTCCCTGTCCTTCGAAGATGAGGACGACTTTGATGCTGATTTTGATTTTGGTGATTTAGTGAGTCCTGCTTTGTCCACGGCTATAGCAGAGGAAGCGCCTCCTCCCTCCGAAGAAGAGGGCGCTCTCGAAGAAGTTGCTCCTGAGCTGGATATTCCTCCCCCAGAGGATATTTCTTTTGAGGAGTTGGAAGATTCCCTGAAGCTGGATACTCCTCCCAGTGAAGAGGAGGCTGCTCCAGAGCAGGCTCCTTCTCCATTGGATCTCCCTCCCCCAGAGGATATTTCCTTTGAGGAGTTGGAAGATTCCCTGAAGCTGGATACTCCTCCCGGCGAAGAGGAGGCTGCTCCAGAGCAGGCTCCTTCTCCATTGGATCTTTCTCCCTCAGAGGATATTTCCTTTGAGGAGCTTGGAACATCCCTGTCGGATAAGCCGGAAGAAGATTCCCCCTTTACCCTGGAACAGGATGACGACGGCAGCTCCTTAGAAGGATTACCCCTTGATACCTTTGACGCCTTTAAGGTTGAAACCGAGCCTGATTCATCGGAACCGGAAGCGGAGACCGCTCATGTACTAAGCCCTGCTTCCAGGCCCTTAGAGACGGACCTTACGGCGATTAAACCTTCAGCGGATATTGAAGAAATTATAGTAAGCCCTGAAGAACTGGCCTCAATTACCAAGACTTTGGACAGCTATCCCTTGAATCTGCGTATTGCCTGCGAAGAAGCAATCGCGGAACAGGCGGTAGAGCCAGCCTTGATGTCCAAATTGATCAAATCCTTGGTCAAAGGCGCATCTGCAGCAGAAATGGTTCCTTTGGTGGGGAAAATTCTTGGGCGGATTATCATCATACCCAAGAACTTTGAGATGAAGACCGGGGAAGACCTGGAAGCAGGCACTGTCAGTTTTACCTATATCTTTGTCCATAAGTTCCTGCCGGTATGCCGGCTTGTCTTGATAATTGCCCTGGTGATGGCTTTTCTCTGCTATTTAGCCTATCGCTTTATTTATACGCCCATCCGTGCGGACCTGGTGTACAGGAAGGGATATGGGGCGCTCAATGCCGGGGAGTATAGCCAGGCAAAGGAACGGTTTAGTGAGGCCCTCAGCATTCATCCGGTGAAGCGGTGGTTTTACCGATACGCCAAAGGATTTAGGGATGCCCGGCAATATATCTATGCAGAGGAGATGTACGATGGACTGCTGCGCTATTATCCCCGGGATAAGAAGGGTGTCCTGGATTATGCCTCTATGGAAACCAATCAGCTCTATAATTACGCCAAGGCGGATAGCCTCCTGCGAAGAAATATCCTGGATTACGCAGCGGATGATAAGGAGGGGCTCCTGGCAGTAGGGGATAATGCCCTTGCCTGGGGTGATAGAGACCCGCAACGGTATGAAGATGCCCGGGATGCCTATGCCCGGTATCTTGAGCGCTACGGCTGGGTTGACCCGGTGGTAGCCCGGATGTTGAAGTATTTTATCCGTACGGACAATCTCAAGGAAGTGCTTCCCCTGCAATCCTACTTCATGGATAATCCGGGAAGAAAAATTGCCCCCGCTGCTTTGGCGGAACTGGGGGGGTATTTGTTGGATAAAAAGCTTGAGGAAGCTCGCGGGGTTCCTAATGAGTATATCAGCTATATCGACGGTATTCGGGATATTTTGGTGAAAGCCGCGGATGCGGATCCTTCCTTACCGGAATCCCATTATCACCTTGCCCGGTATTATAACTATTTCGACAATGTGACGGATGAACGGATAACCTTGGAACGAGCCATTCAGACCTTTAATGCCGCCACGGAAGAATCGGTTCGCAGCCTCCACATGCGGATCGATACGGAGCGAAGGTATGCCAGATTATTAATTACCCAGAAGGAATTTTTTGCCGCGGAAGAACATCTGATTAGAGGAGTTGGCTTGTACGAAGACGGGGTAAACCGCCAGATTCTTTCCCGTTCCCCGCAATTTGGCCGGCTCTATGCGGACCTGGGGGACCTGGCCTACTTCACCCAAGAGGGGAATATGGCAAGGGCCTTAGAGTATTATATACAATCCGAGCAAAACGGTTGGGCTCCTCCTGAAATACAGTACCGTATGGGTTCTGCCCACTATCATCAGCGGCAATGGGGACCGGGGCTGGAACGGTTTTTTGCCGCTTCTTCGGATATACCCTTAAATCGGCGGCTCCTCAATGCTTTGGGAAATGTCTCCTATATGCGGGGAGATTATTTTACTGCCCAAGGGTATTACAGCCGTTTACGGGATCTCTTAGAAGCTGACCGGATTCGTTTTCCCCTGTTGCTTCCCAATGAGCGGCCGGACCATTTGGAACTGATAGAGCGACTCATGGTGGTTCAGAATAATTTGGGGGTAACCTTGGAGGCCCTGACAGAACGGACAGGGGATAACCGGTACCGCTCTCAAGCCTTGGGCTTGTACACCGAGTCTGCCCGGGCCTGGGATGCCCTTACCCGAAACCCTGAAACCGCGGTTCGTTTTGGTGTAGGGGAACTGTCCATGCCCGGACTTAATCTGGCATTCCTCAATTCTCTCAATAGCCTGCACCCTGAGTCTGATTATGAACCGCAGATATACATGCAGATTGATAAGGATGTGTTGGAACCTTCTCCCTGGGAAGAGCTGGCTCCCCAAAACTTCCGCTTATCCGATGCGCTTTTTTAAGGCCTTGTCCATGAAGTACTTTTAGGGGCTTAATCACGGTATTCAATAGGAAACACCAAGCGATCCCTGGAAAGCAGGGTATTGGGGAAAATGGCCTGGGCTTCTTTCAGGAGCTGTTTCAGATTGTACTCGGTATAGCGGGGACTGTAGTGGATCAGGGCCAGCTTTTTCACCTGAGCCGCCGCGGCAATCCGGGCGGCCTGTTCTGCGGTCATGTGCTTCTTCTCCCGGGCGCTTTCTTCCAGGTTCGCTTCAAACATACCCTCACATACCAAGAGATCCGATCCGGCAACCTCCTGAGCTATTTCAGAGAAGGGCAAGGTATCGGTTACAAAAGAAAATTTTCTCCCTGAACGAGTGGGTCCCAAAACCTCTTCAGGGCGGACTTCGCTGCCGTCCGCAGCCTGTACGGTCTTCCCGGCTTGGAGCTGAGACCAGCAGGGTCCCCGGGGTACGCCTCGAGCCAAGGCTTGTTCCGGGTGGAACTCCCCGGGACGGGACTTTTCTTCCAGGGTATACCCAAAGCAGGGCTTGGTATGCCGCAAGGGAAAGGCCCGGATATGAAAGTCCGCTCCCGTATAGACGATACCGCCCTCAATTACCTCCTGGACCAGAATTTCATAGTTGATATACATATCCAGCACCCGGCGGCTGGTTTCAATGTATTCGGCAATCCGCGGGGGGCCAATGATATAGAGGGGATCCTCCCGGTCTACCTGAGAGGAGAGCATGAGGATGCCCGGAATACCGGTAACATGATCGGCGTGGGTGTGGCTTATAAAAATGGCGGATATTTTTTTCCATCGGAGGTTGAGCCTGCGCAGGGAGACCTGGGTGCCTTCTCCCCCATCAAACAAAAACAGGTCCCCTTCACGCCGCACCAGTACCGAGGTAAGATGCCGGTTGGGCAGGGGCATCATACCGCCGCTACCGAGAATAAACGCTTCAAGATTCATCGTACTTGAGTATAGTCTTTAGAGGAGGGCTCATGCAATGGAGTTTTTCGTGCCCCGTAAGCGCGGGCTCAAAGGGGAAAGCATGTATTTTCATCAAGCGTTTTTATACCCATCCTCAGGAGCATGTTCAGCGCAGCCCGCCGCAGGTGCTGACACGCAAACCTGAATGGTATATACTCGACACCCATGAATTACCAGCTTATCAACGACCCCAAGGCTTCAAGAGAAGCGCGACTTTCCGCACTCAAGGCAGGGGTAGGGGAAAAGCCGGGTCCTGCACAAACCACCGGGGAAGTGAATAACCATATCCATACCATCTACAGTTTTAGCCCCTATACCCCAAGCATGGCGGCCTTAAAGGCCAGGGAAGCGGGGCTCGAAGCAGCGGGGTCGGTGGATCACGATTCCAGTGCTGCCGCAGAGGAGATGCTCAGGGCCTGTGCAAGCCTGGGTATCGGAGCGTGTGTGGGCTTTGAGGTCCGGGTCAGTCTTACCCAAGGCCCTTGGGGGCCTACTTCTTTTGCCCATAAGAAGCTCAACAACCCCGATTCCGTAGGGATCCTCTACATGACCGTCCAGGGGATACCCAAGCCCCAGCTTTCCGCGGTGGAGGACTTCCTTAAGTCTATCCGGGCCCAGCGCTTCCTGCGAATCCAAGCCATGACCGAAGCCGCCAATACCCTGCTTACAGAAACGGGGTTTACCGAGGACATTGATTTTGTCCAGGATATTCTGGATAGGTCCCAATATGCTGCAGGCGGGGCAATCACGGAACGGCATCTCTTGGCCGCAGTGGCCGCCAAGATCATCCAAGGCTTTGGCAAGGGGCCCGCTTTAGTGCAGGGACTTTCCAGCGCTTTGGGGATAGTACCCAGGCCAGAAATCAGGGCCTTCCTGGGGGATACTGAAAATCCCCATTACCTCTACGATCTCCTGGGGGTTCTGAAATCAGCCTTGCTCCCCCGGATATATATACCGCCCCAGGAAACAGAATGTATCCCTGCTCAAACCGTGGTGGACTTTGCCCGCTCCATTGGGGCCATTCCATCCTATGCCTACCTGGGGGATGTGGGAGCATCTCCTACCGGAGACAAACAGGCAGAACCATTCGAGGACGCCTATCTGGAAGCCCTTTTTGAGGCATTAGCCCGTATCGGCTATCAGGGGATCACCTATATGCCTCCCCGGAATACCCCGGCGCAACTCAAGCGGGTCCGGGATTTATGTACGGCCTGGGGTTTCATGGAAATCTCCGGGGTGGATATCAACAGTTCCCGCCAATCCTTTACATGCCCCGAAGTAAGGAGCCCCTCCTGCCGGCACCTGGTGGATAGCACCTGGGCCCTCATTGCCCATGAACGGCTGTGCTCCCTAGATCCCCGGTGGGGGCTCTTTTCCTCGAAAAATCCCCTTGCCGGGGAGTCCTTGGCATCCCGGCTTGCCACCTATGCCGCAGCAGGCAGGGCCTTGGATCACCGTCACCCTGAAGCCTCGGCAATACACTTAGCAGAAAACCTCATCCATGGGAGGATTGTATATGGAAAGAGCTGAACCAAGAGCGGTGGATCCCACCGCTCTCATACCCCTTATCCGGGGGCTTTATATTAACACCAGAAGATACCCTTTGGTGGTTATGCCGAGCCCTCCGGGACAAACCCAGATACCCCCAGCGGCATTGATCATTGATATCGCCCCTGCCCGGTCCGAGGGTACCTCCTTGGATACCGAGTATGCCGCCAAAATTTTACAGGATGCCTATACGGCCTGGGAATTCGACCGGGCCCCGGCAGGAGTGGAAGCAGCGGCCCGGACTGAAGCGGGTAAAAAGAGCCCTTCCTGCGTCGTGGTAAAAGATGCGGATACGGTCCAGGGGGTTTATTGGATAGACCGGGACTTTGATGCGGCTAAAGAGCGGATGGAGGCAAGAAACGATGCCCTTTTAACGGAAAAGGCCCCGCCGCCGCCCGCGGCCTTCATGTCTGCCCATCGCGCTGATGTGGTGAAGAACAAGATTGCCCTGGTAACCGGCGGGGCCCAAGGGATAGGAGAAATCATCGCCCGAAGCCTTGCCGCTTCAGGGGCCCTGGTCTTTATCGCAGATCGTAACCCGGAGGGGGCGCAAGCCCTGGCGGTCCAGATCAATGCCAGGGAAAAACGGACCGCCGCAATCCCCGTGGCGGTGGATGTTGCGGACGAAGCCTCGGTGGAGGCCCTGTTTAAGACCCTGGTAACCAGCGCAGGGGGCCTGGATATTTGCATCAGTAATGCCGGGGTTCTCAAGGCCGCCGGTGTTCTGGAGCAGCCCTTGGAGGATTTTGCCCTGGTTACGGCTGTTAATTACACCGGCTTCTTTCTCATTGCCAAGCACGCGGGTGTATTGTTGAGAGCGCAGCACCGGACCGCTCCTCACTGGAAGACCGATATCATTCAGATCAATTCCAAGTCCGGTCTTGAGGGTTCAAATAAAAACGGTGCCTATGCCGGGGGAAAATTCGGCGGCATAGGATTGACCGAGAGCTTTGCCCTGGAACTGGCGGACTATAACATCAAGGTAAATGCCATCTGCCCGGGTAATTTCTTTGAAGGCCCCCTCTGGGCTGACCCGGAAAAGGGCCTTTTCGTCCAGTACTTTCGAGCCGGCAAAGTACCTGGGGCCAGGCATCTTTCGGATGTAAAGGCCTACTATGAAACCAAAGTCCCCATGAAACGGGGCTGTACCGGCCCGGATGTGATGCGGGCAATCTACTATAGTATCGAACAGGAGTATGAAACCGGTCAGGCGGTCCCGGTTACCGGCGGCCAGGTGCGGTTACACTAGGAGCGGGCAGTGGAATATGCTATTGCGGTGCTCGATATCGGGATGACCAATAAGAAAGTGGCGGTCTATGATGATGCCTTGAGGCCGGTGGATAGCCGGTACCGGCATTTCCCGCCTCTCCTTAGGGATGGATTGGAAACCCATGATCTAGCGGCCATGGAGGACTGGTTCACCGAACAAATCGCCCGGTATGCCCGGCTCTATCCGGTTAAGGGCATGGCCGTGAGTACCCACGGGGCCACCTTTGTCGGGGTGGGAAAAGACGGTACCCCTTCGCTGCCCTGCGTATACTACACCCATGAACCGGGGGATGCCTTTCATGAACGTTTCTATGCCCGGTTTGGCTCCCCGGAGGCGCTTCAGGAAGAGACCGGTACCCCTGCGTTCAAGGCCCTCATCAACACCGGCAAGGGGATCTTTTTTGCCCAGGAACAGTATCCAGAAGCTTTCAAGCAGACGGTCCAGGTGCTGCTCTATCCTCAATACTGGGGGTACCGGTTCTCCGGCAAGACCGGGGCAGAGAGAACCTCTATGGGCTGTCATAGCTACCTCTGGGATCAGCGGCAGGGGCGCCTTTCCTCTGTGGCCCAGGGCCTGGGGCTCGCTCCCCTCATGCCAAAGCGACTGGGGGCCCCCTGGGATGTGCCGGGAACCCTCAGCCCGGCCTTTGCCCGGAAAACCGGTCTTACGCAGGAGGTGATCCTGACCCTGGGTATCCATGACTCCAATGCTTCCCTGCTCCCCCATTTTGCCAAGCACGGAGAGGGGGGCTTTGTGCTCAATTCCACCGGGACCTGGTGTGTTATTATGCACCCTGTACCGGCTTATGGATTCGCCAAAGAAGAGCTGGGCAAGGTGGTCTTCTTCAATATTTCTGCCTTTGGAACACCGGTAAAGACCGCTATCTTCCTGGGAGGCCAGGAATTTGAACGCTGGTCCCGCCTCCTTAAGGATATACATAGCCGCCGGGATTTGCCTCCTTTTGACCTGAGCCTGTACCGTTCCCTGCTCGCCGACAAAAGCGCCTTCCTCCTGCCGGAGCTTACCCCTGGTTCAGGCCAGTTCCCCTGGTCCACCCCACGGGTCATTGAGGACGGGCAGGAGTATCCTTTTAGCGCTCTTGCCCAGGGAACCCTCATGCCCCCGGTTTTTAAACGCTACGAAGCGGGAATTGCCCTTTTGGGTATATCCCTGGTCATGCAGACCCTCACTGCCTTGGAACGGACCGGCCTTGTCCCAGGCGTTCCGGTTTTTACCGAAGGGGGATTTAGGAAGGATAGGGCCTACCTTACCCTCCTTGCAGCGGCCCTCCCGAAGAACCGGGTAGTCCTCACGGACATGGCGGAAGCTACTGCCTTAGGGGCGGCCATGACCGTTAAGATGGCTTTGACCGGTAAAAAGCTCGCGGACCTCGCTGAGGATTTTGATATAGCCTATCAGGAAGTCTTGCGGATCGACATACCCGAACTGGCAAGGTACCGGGAAGCCTGGTTAGGCCATGCGCAAAGCCCCCCTCAAGCGGCTTAAGCCAGTGGGGCTCCTCTTCGTCTGAACGGTGCTCATAAGTCAGTTCGACAAGCGGAATAGACCTGCTGCTTTCCAGTTCGGAAGCTACCGGACTATGTTCGGAAGGTCTCCGGGGAGGCTCGGAAGGTCTTCGGGGAAGCTCGGAAGGTCTCCGGCTATGCTCGGAAGCTATCCTTGCTGCTCTCATGTCCCTATTGAACTCATGTTGAACAAGGCATATTTTACCCAGGTGGGAACATTTTGCCCATTTGGACCCGGTAAGCAGGCAGGAAGCGGGAAAGGGCCTTGAGTATTTCCTGGTACGAGCATGAAAATCCTCATCTCATCCGGCCTAAGCGTATTTTGGTACGGATTTTGCGTATATCTTGCTAAGGAGTTTGCATGAAAAGAAGCATTTTTTGTATCCTGCTGCTCGGCGCAGTCGCAGGACTACTGTTTACCCAGCATCGGAACCCTTGGGGAGGCCCTGATCCCCGATGGCAAGCGGACCCGCCGGAAACCCTCAAGGTTACCGGAAAACTCGCGGTCCTCAATGGCATGATCGCCCTTCAAGATACGGATACCCTTTACTATGTCCGGGGGCTCGATCGATTTATCGGCTTTATTGAGGGCCTCAAGGAAGGGGCCACGGTAAGCCTAGAGGGGTATTCCCAGGCGTCCCCCAGTGGGGAATTGCGGTTTTTGAGGGCTACGAAACTCACCCTCAATACGAAACAGTACGATTTAGTGCCGCCGGAACCGTGGCGCTCCCAGGGAAGGCTCACGGTTCCTTACCCGCCGCCTCGCCCCCGGTTTCATCATCGGGGATACTAAAGAAGAGGAGGCCCGGAGGGGCTTGTGCGAGACCCCTCCGGCTTGCCGGGAAGGCGTTTTTTAGGTATTGCGGATGATACGCCGGACGATTTCTGCGGAATGTTGAGACGCTACCGGGAGGAATTCCGTGAAGGTAAGGGGCGATTCAGTCCCCGCAATATCCGAAAGGGCACGGATGATCAGGGCCGGGACCTTGAAGATGAAACAGCTATGAGCCACTGCGGCGCCTTCCATTTCCACTGCCTTCATATCAGGGAAGAGGGCCCGCACCGCAGCAATACGATCCGGTTCGTGCATAAAGACGTCTCCTGAGCCAATGAGTCCCTGGACATGGTTAAAGGCTAAAGGAAGTTTACGCTCCTGTTTCAGCTCTTCCACTGCCTGTTTCGCCCGGTTAATCAAGTCCTCAGGAACCGGAAATACCGCAGGCATACCGGGAAGCTGGCCGGGGGCGTACTGAAAGGCGGTAACATCCACATCATGGTACACCAAGCCATCGGAAATAATGGCATCCCCGAACTTGAGCATGGGATCGATACCTCCGGCAGAGCCGGTGTTGATGACTACATCCGGTTGATAGCTGGTAATGAGCAAGGTACAAGCTATCGCGGTATGGACCTTACCCACTCCGGATCGCAATAAAACCACGGGCTTTTCTTCAAGTTCCCCTTCAAAAAAGGTAAACCCTCCCGTAGTTTTGACGTGCTGATGCCTGAGGGCCGAGCGAAGCAGGGTAATTTCATCCTCCATAGCTCCAATGATTCCAATCATACACGCTCCCTATATCATGTTTTCCTTGAATGTCCTATCGGTACATTCCAAATTCAAGCCCCGGTTCCCATATAGTGGTGCAATTTCTCCCGCGGCTTTTTGAGGCATACAGGGCTTTATCCGCCCGGTTAAGAATTTCACTCGCCATAATATCCGTCTGGTTATCAAAGGTGAAAATACCAAGACTAATGGTAATCCGCGGGAGCGGTATTTCCCAGGGAACCTTTAATTGCGCAATAGCAAGACGCAGCCGTTCCGCCACATGCCATGCGGATTCCGCATGGGTATCCGGTAACAGTACGGTGAATTCCTCTCCCCCAAAACGGGAAGGCACATCATCAAGGCGCACCCCCCCCTTGATGAGAAAGGCGATATGTTCCAAGACCCGGTCTCCTGCTATATGGCCATAGGTATCATTAAAGGACTTAAAAAAATCCACATCAATCACCATAACCGAAGAGGCATACTTATTACGCCGGACTCGGGATATTTCTTCTTCAAGCCGGGTCATAAAAAACCCGTAGTTATAGAGGCCGGTTTTTACATCCTGGAGGGAATGATCATAATGCAGGTGATTCTGGAGCGCCAGGGAAACAAAGAACAGGAGGTCCCGAATAAAGGTCAGTTCCTCCGCCTGAAACCGCTCCCCCCGGAGTTTAGGGCCCACCAGGATCAGCCCATAAAAGCCGTAGGGTCCCCGAATGGGGATTATCAGTTCCGGTTCCATCTCTTGTAAGGCCTGGGTCGCGGTATTAGAGCCCATCTGTTTCAGCAGCTCCGCATAGCTTAAGGGTTCAGGATGCTGCTGAAAAAAGACCTCAAAAAGGGTCAAGCTCTCAAGAGGGGGTACTCTATTCGCCGGTGTATGGCCCTCATAGCTCCTGATACAGAGCTCATTTTTGTTTTGGAAAGGCTTCCAGAGAAACACCACAAAAGACAGTAAGGTACGGGTAGCGAGGTGAGAGACCGCAGCGTCCAACATAGCATCTATAGAGGTATGATGAAACAGCGTTAAGGCACCGGCAAAGAGGCTTTTATAGGTATCCAGTTCCCGTTTCAGCCGGTCCAGGTACTGCAGGAGTCCATGGTGTTCCTGAATGCGCGGGTCCGATAGGAACGCTTCCGGTGTGTTAAGCGAAGACCCTATAGGAAGGGTATTGGGGGTATCTCGATTTTCAAGACTGCGCTTACCTGTATCGCTCATTATGTCGTAGAATACCGATCGCTCAGGGTTCTTCGCCATTCTGCCCAATGTTCCCTATCCTCCCACTCCACCACTTTTTTAATGGTAAACCGCGATGTATGCGAAGAGCCGGTAAACCTCAGAATGCCAAAACTGCCGCCTCCAATATAGGCAATGGCATCCTCCTTTTCCAAGGTTTCACTTTCGGCAATTTGAGCGATGATACAATCAAAATGAACCGGTGTATCTGAATGTTTATCTGTTATGGCGCTAGCCAGATCCTTAATAGGTTTACCGCAATAGGGACAATTCGGCACAGGAAGGGGGTCGCTCGCCACTACCGGAGGAGTCCACCGAAGCCGCTCGTGCACCCCTGCCCCTCCCCTATCGGACCGGGAATGCTCTGCGTTTTTTTTACCTGGTTTGGTAGCGTCCGGCCTCGTATCACTCCGCTCCCGGCGACGACAGCCTCTGCGCCTTGCTCCCCTCCCACTCATGGCTTATTCCTCCTTGGAGTGTATCCAGAATCTCATTACTCAATATCATAGCTAAACAATTAATGGCCTCATACAAATACCTTTGATCGTTAATCTTGATCTTCAACGATTCTAAGTCAGCAGGCTCTCGATGATGCTCCCCTTGAACCGCTCTCTGAACCATGATCATGTACACTCCATAAAGGCCGATGCAAGATGGGTAATATGTTCCGGTCCAATAAATATAACATCAAAACGAACCGCCATATCACTATATTTTCGATGGGAAAAAAGGAAATACTTAGCGGTTTCAATGATACGGCGCTGTTTTTTCTCGCCAATTCCGTAGGACAACTCCTCAATAGGATACACCGACCAGGTCTTAACTTCAATAAATACAATGGTCTGGTCATCCAGGGCAACTAAATCGATCTCCCCTACACTGGAACGCACATTCCGGGCGATGATGCGCATTCCTGCATCTTCCAAAAATGCCGCGGCCTGCTCTTCACCTTTCCGGCCTCTCTGGGACTTATTCACCGCCCGCCTTCCCCTGTAAAGCATAAGGAAGATGCGTATTTAGGAGACCATCTCCCCCAGCTAAGCTGGCTCAGCCTTGAGGGGCTTCTGCAAGCACTTTGGGCTGCTTTTTTTTCTTGGTAATAAGTTCCTTGATTTTGGCAGCCTTACCGATTTTACTCCTGATATAATAGAGCTTTGCCCGGCGGACCTTGCCAGGACGAATAAGTTCAACCCGAGCGATTCGCGGAGAATGAAGAGGGAACACCCGTTCAACTCCAACCCCATAGGAGTTCTTCCGCACCGTAAAGGTTTTACTCAGTTGAGCATTCTTGAAGGCAATTACCAGACCCTCATATACCTGAATCCGCTCGTTCTTGCCTTCAACGATCTTAAAATGGACTTTTACCGTATCCCCTACCTTGAATTGGTCCAATTCTTTTTTCATTTGGGAGGCTACAATTTCTTTGATACCTGCCTTTATTTCACTCATTTCTCCCCCTTGGAATGCAGCCTTTATCCTGCACCGCTATTCCGTAGTTCTGCTATAATAGTGCGGGTTTCCCTGTCGAACAGGCCCGCTTCCTCACCCTGCCGGATAAGATCCGGACGCAGGGCAAGGGTTTTTTCAATTCGTTTCCGAAGGCGCCAGCGCCGTATGTTTTCATGGTGCCCTGAAAGTAATACCTCTGGAACCGTAAGCATACCATAGCACTCCGGCCTCGTATACTGGGGATACTCCAATAAGCCGCCGGAAAAGCTTTCCTCTTCCAGGGACTCAGGAGCGATCACCCCTTCAAGCAAACGGTAGGTGGCATCAATGAGCACCAGCGCTGCCACTTCCCCTGAGGAAAGCACGTAGTCCCCAATGGAAATCTCCTCGTCCACATATGCGTCAATGATACGCTGATCCAGCCCCTCATACCGTCCGCACAAAAGGACAAGTTCCGCTTCCGCGGCAAGACTTTTTGCTGTTTCTTGGGTAAATGGCCGTCCTGCCGGGGAAAGGTAGATCACCCGCGGCTTACTCTGATAGGTCTTCACCTCGGCTAGCCGCGGATCCAAGCGATTAGGCAGCCCTAAGGCGGCTAATGCCTGTCCCACGGGCTCAGGCATCATAAGCATGCCCGCGCCCCCGCCATAGGGGGTGTCATCGCAGGTCTTGTGCTTATCCCGCGCAAAGTCCCGGATATTCACCGAGCGGTAGCCAAGGAGCCCCTCCTGTACCGCCTTTCCCAGAATAGAGAAGGTAAAAAACGCATCAATAAGTTCTGGAAATAGGGAAAGTACCGTATAGGTCATGAGAGGATCCACTGCTCCAAGAGGATCGCCGTACCCCTTTCAAGGCATATATCCCCGAAGAATTCATTTCTAAAGGGAACGAGCTTTAATTCCCCGCCCGCCAGACGGATTTCAATAAGCTGGCCCCCGCCGCCTTCAAGGACATCCGTGATATGCCCCAAGACTACGCCATTCCCCAGCACTTGAAGACCTCGGAGGTCTTCTACATAAAATTCGTCTTTTTTAAGGGGCGCTGCATGGGATCGGTCAGTGATGAGTTCCCCTCCGGTAAGGCTCTGGGCCTGTTCCGGCGTATCAATCCCCTTGAATTTCATTCCCAAGCCCCGCGTAAGCGGCAGGGTTGCTTCCAGCTCAAGGAACCGTTCACTATCTCCGCAACGAAGGCGCAAGGTATCAAGGCGCTTGAGATGCTCATACTCACCGGAGAAGGACCGCACCTTCACATGGCCTTTGATCCCAAAAGGCGCGCCTATTACCCCCACTACAAACTGTTCAGTCATCTTGTTCGTCCCCTCACCGAGCATTGGACCCAGGCGCTACTCCTTAGTCCAATATTTCAAGAACCGTGTGCTTCCCTCCTCTTGCGGTTGCTGCCTGCAAGACGGTCCTAATAGACTTGGCAATACGGCCATGTTTACCAATAACCTTGCCAATATCCTCGGAGGCAACTTTAAGTTCCAATATGGTAGACTTTTCTCCCTCCACAACATTGACCGATACCGATGAAGGATCATCCACCAGGGACTTTACGATATATTCAACCAGATCTTTTTCCACCTCTCCACCTTCCCTTTCGTGTATCAGGGCTTATGCTTTCCTATAAATCAAGATTATAAAACTACCCGCTTTTTGTTGAGGATTTTATGCACTGTATCGCTCAAGGTGGCTCCCTGCCGAAGCCACAGTTTTACCCGTTCCTCGTTAAAGCGGATCTGCTGGTCTTCCTTTTCAATGGGATGATAGTACCCCAGTTCTTCAATGGCTTTCCCATCCCGGGGAGCATGTTTATCCATAACCACTATGCGGTAATAGGGCCGTTTCTTGGTTCCGAATTTTTTGAGCCTAATTCTGGCGCTCATGGAGGTCCTCCTCATGGCTTCCCTCTATACAAGGAAAGCTGCTTAGCTGTATACATACTAGAGTCTTTGCAAACCGCGGTTTGGAAAGAACTGCTTTAAAAACATGACCACAGTTCAGACCGACCGGTTTACCGGTCCGCAATACAAACTTACGAATTTTATGTATACCAAAGATGGGTCTCTTAGTCAATGGGTATCGAAAGGGACAGAAACCCGGGAGGCCCTCTAAGCAGTATAGTCTTAGGAGGAATACCGCATGTTAGCGCAAATAAAGAACGGGATCGTCATCGATCATATTAAGGCAGGGCAGGGTATCAGGATTTTCAACTGGCTCGGCCTGGATAAGACCCCCCATACCGTGGCCTTTGTGGTGAATGCCAGCTCTTGTCGAATGGAACGAAAGGACATCATTAAAATCAATGAGACCATTGCCATCAACTTTGATGTCTTGAGCTTCATTGACCCTAATATCACGGTGAACATCATCAAAAATGCGTGCGTGAGCGAAAAGATCAGCCTGTTCCTCCCTGAACGGGTGGAGAATGTGCTCATCTGCAAAAACCCCCGGTGTATTACCTCCACGGAAACCTACATTCCCCATGTCTTTCACTTGGAAAACCCGGACTTACGGACCTACCGCTGTGAATACTGTGATGAAATCCGATCCGCCGGAGACTTCCAGTGAGCCTAGGCCCAGGGCTTTTACTTGAGGATTTCCGCCTGGTCGATGAAAGCTTGGATATGAGGGGGTCGGTCTGGATCGAAAAGGGTATGATCCGGGAGATATTCCCCCAGAACGCTCGTTTGCCTGAAACCCGGCTTCCCTTGCACAAGACCATCCAGGGAGGAGGCACCTTGGTCCTCATGCCCGCCCTGGTAGACCTTCATGCCCATTTCAGGGATCCGGGGTACCCCGAAAAAGAGACCCTAGAGTCTGCCTCCCTTGCGGCAGTGGCCGGGGGATATGGGACCGTGGTTTGCATGGCAAATACCCATCCGGTACTGGATACCCGGGCCAAGGCCGGGACCCTCAAAGAACGGTCCTGTGCCCTGGGTCTTGTGGATCTGTACCCGGTACTGGCCCTGACCCAGGGCATGGAAGGCAAGGCTCTTTCGGAGATACGCCTCCTTCAAGGCCCGGTACGCGAAACAGAATCCTGGCTTAGGATGCTCTCTGAGGACGGTAAGGATGTGCCTTCAGATGAACTCCTGTACCGGGCCTTACAAGAGGCCCGACGCCTAGGCATCCCCGTATCCTGCCACTGTGATGCGGGGGGGCCTGAGGCGGAAGCGGCCAAGGCTGCGGGAAAGAAGCGGGAAGTCTGGAGCCGTATCGAAGAGAACCATGCCACCCGGCGGGTCATTGAACTTGCCGGGCGAGCCGGAGGGCAGGTGCATATTGCCCATGTATCGACCAGGGAGGCAGTGGATCTCATACGGAAGGCCAAGGAGACCCGGCAGGGACAAGGCGACAAAGGCTTTAGCCTGAGCGCAGAGGCAACGCCCCATCATCTGTGCCTCACCCAGGAACATGCCAAGGCCCTGGGTGAGGAAAGCTGGGGCAGGGTGAATCCCCCTTTAAGAACCGAGGAGGATAGGCAGGCCCTTATCCAGGGGCTCATGGACGGAACCATTGATGCCATTGCTACGGATCATGCCCCGCATACCGAAGCGGACAAGCTCCAAGGAGCCGCGGGCTTTACCGGCCTGGAGACCGGTTTTGCCCTCTGCCATACGGAACTGGTTCTGCAAGACCGGCTGAGCCTCTCCCGGCTTTCCTCCCTGATGAGCGCCTCCCCCGCCCGCATCCTGGGGCTTACAGAGCGGGGCCGCATTGCGCCGGGGTTCCGGGGGGATCTCCTGGTGGCGGATACTGAGGCGGTCTGGCAGGTAAACAGGGGCCTGTTCAAGTCCCGGGGCAAGAACTCACCCTTTACCGGTTTGGCTTGTATGGGGAAAGTGCTTATGACCATACAGCAGGGCAGGGTGGTTTTTGAGGCCCTGGTAAGCCCTGATACGTATTAGCCTATATTCCGTACTCGGATTCACCTTAGGAAGGACATGTTGGAAGGGTACAGGGCTGCCTCGGTACAGGATACGCGCATAGGCCATCAACCTGGAGTGGGGAATAGGAGCTCCTCCATAGCCTGGGTAGTAAAGAGCTTACATACCGTGAGCTCGACGGAGTTCCTCAAACAGGGAAGGCTGCTTTCCAGCTACATTACGCAGAAGATCGCCTCTCACCGATACATGAATATTTCTGTTCCTAATAGGGGGAGTCTCCGCTCAGCCTGGGCTGAGAGAGACCCTCAGCCTGGGCTGAGAGAGACCCTCAGCCTGGGCTGAGAGACACCCTCAACCTGGGCTGAGAGAGACCCTCAACCTGGGCTGAGAGACACCCTCAACCTGGGCTGAGAGAGACCCTCAACCTGGGCTGAGAGACACTCAACCTGGGCTGAGAGAGACCCTCAGCCTGGGCTGAGAGAGACCCTCAGCCTGGGCTGAGAGACACCCTCAACCTGGGGGAAAGACAAGCATCATCTAAGGGTCGAACTCACGGTAATCACTAGGGGGAGATAGTACCTCGATAGCTTCCGGGGAATTACTCTGCGTTTATCCTGGCCTCGGTATGGTGAGGCTTGATCTTTTATGGGAGCTTCCCCACACTGAGGTATGCAAGATACAAGTGCTGCCTTTAAGGACTTATACGATATAGTCCTACGGCTCAGATCCCCGGGAGGTTGCCCCTGGGATCAGGAGCAGACCCCCCGCAGCCTCCGGGGGGATCTCATTGAAGAAACCTATGAATGTGTGGAAGCCATAGATGAACAGGCTCCAGAGCATATTAAAGAAGAATTAGGGGATATCTTTCTCTTGGTAACCATGCTTGCGTATATGCACCAGGAAGAAGGGTGTTTCTCCGTGGCTGAGGTGCTTACCGGGGTCTGCGAGAAACTCATCCGCCGGCACCCCCATGTCTTTGGAGGCCTCCAGGTTAAGGACAGCCGGGAGGTGCTGGATAATTGGGCCCGGATCAAAGTGGAACAAGAGGGCCGCAAGCCCAAAGATTCCGTGCTGGATCAGGTTTCCCGATCCCTGCCTCCCCTAGACCGAGCCTATAAGCTCCAAAAGCAGGCTGCCAAGGCTGGGTTTGATTGGCCCTGCATGGAGGATGTGGTGTGTAAAATTGAGGAAGAACTGGGAGAAGTACGCGAAGCTGCGGCCTCTTTGAAAGCAGGGGAAGCCGCTACGGATGCGGTGGAAGCGGAACTCGGGGATCTCCTCTTTTCCGTGGTGAACCTCTGCCGCTTTTTAAGGGTAGAACCTTCGGTCGCGCTGCAACGGACCAATGGGACCTTTACCAAACGTTTCAAGTATGTGGAAAAAAGCATGGGGGAGCGTGCACAGGAGCTGCATCAGGGTAATCTGGCCCTGATGCAGGGCTTTTGGGAAGAGGCAAAGGGCAGAAGCGGGGGACTATGACGCTATTAATCATTGGCGGAGCGGGTTATATCGGCAGTCATGTAGCCCGGGAATTCCTGGATCAAGGCCATCAGGTTACGGTATACGATAACCTTTCCAGCGGACTGCGGGAGAATCTGTTCCCTGAAGCGACCTTCATACATGGGGACATTCAAGATTACCCCCGTCTGATCCGGGCTGCCAAGGAGGGCTTCGATGCCCTCATACACCTGGCCGCATACAAGGCCGCCGGGGAGTCCATGATACGGCCGGAACAGTATTCCCTAAACAACATCAATGGGACCGTTCACATCCTGAATGCCGCAGTGGAAGCGCAGATACCCTGTATTATCTTCTCTTCCAGCGCTGCGGTTTACGGCGAACCGGAGTACCTTCCGATAGATGAACAGCACCCCACTAAGCCTGAAAACTATTACGGCTTCACTAAGCTTGAGATCGAGCGTCTCCTTGTCTGGTATGAAAGGCTTAAAGGGATACGCTTTGCCTGTCTGCGGTACTTCAATGCCGCAGGCTACGATGCGCAGGGCCGGATAAGCGGGCTTGAACAGAACCCCGCGAACCTCCTTCCGGTGATCATGGAAGCTGCCTGCGGTATGCGGGAGGAGGTGCAGGTATTTGGGAATGATTATGCTACCCCCGACGGTACGGGGGTGCGGGATTACATCCATGTAAGCGACCTTGCCAAAGGCCATGCGGCTGCCCTGGACTATATCCGGCGCTACCGGCAAAGCCTCACGGTCAACCTGGGAAGCGAGACCGGCCTATCCGTGCTGGAAATCCTTGAGGCGGCCCGGCGAATCAGCGGGAAGCCCATCCCTGCCAGGATGAGCCCGCGCAGGCCCGGAGATCCGGGGAAGCTCACCGCTTCCGCCCGCTATGCCCGGGAAACCCTAGGCTGGACTGCCCTCTCTTCGGACCTGGACAGCCTGGTGCGGACCACTTGGAATGCCTACCGCAGGCACTACTGCCGGGGCTAGGGTTTTATGCATTGTAAGGAGTAGAGAAGCTGCTATGGATCACGCAATTAGTGCTTTTATTGATGGGTCCCTCCCCCTGGCGGTGGAGCTGGAAACCGAGTTGACCAAACGGCCTGCCATAGCCCCTGTTTCTGGCGGGGAAGGAGAACTGGATAAGGCTGACTTTCTGGAAGCCTGGCTGAGAACGCAGGGCATCCGCGCCCTGGAACGGCACGATGCCCCGGATCCCAGGGCCAAAGGGGGCAGACGGCCTAACCTGGTGGCGACCCTTCCGGGTAAGCAGGACCGCCGGCGCTTATGGATCATGAGTCATCTGGACGTGGTCCCTCCGGGAGAAGCGGCCCTCTGGAAAAGCGACCCCTGGACCGTGGTACAAAAAGAGGGACGCCTCATAGGTCGCGGGGTGGAGGACAACCAACAGGGCCTCACTGCTTCGGTCATCGCTGCCCTTGCCCTGGTGAAGCAGGGGATCCGGCCTCCCCATACGGTTAAGCTCCTGTTTGTAGCAGACGAAGAGATGGGCAGTGAGTACGGCATCCAGTGGCTCCTTAAGAACCGGAATCTGTTCACCCCTGAGGATATGGTCCTCATCCCCGATGGAGGGGATAGCCGGGGAGCCACCATAGAAATCGCGGAAAAGAACCTCCTGTGGATCCGGTTTACCACCACCGGCCTCCAGGCCCACGGGTCCCGGCCTGACCAGGGGGCTAATGCCCATCTCGCGGCAGCAGACCTGGCCTTGAGCCTGCATACCGGGCTTTCTCAGCGCTTTGCCCAGCGGGATGCCCTGTTTGAGCCGGATTATTCCACCTTCCAGCCCACCAAGCAAGAGGCCAATGTCCCCAACATCAACACCATCCCGGGGGAAGATGTGTTCTACATGGATATGCGGATCTTACCCCAGTATTCCATCAAGACGGTCCTTGAGGAAATCCGCCGGATAAGCGCCCGGATTGAGGCCAAGTATCAGGTGAGCATCGCCTACACCCCGGTCCAAACCATGGAATCTCAGCCCACCCGCCCGGATGCGCCTTTGGTAGGCTTACTCTCCCAAGCGGTCAAGGAGCTGTACCAGGTGGACACCCGGATCATTGGGGTCGGCGGCGGGACGGTAGGGGCGCATCTTCGGAATGCGGGGATCCCCGCGGTGGTGTGGTCCCGGATGGACAACACCGCGCACCAGCCCAACGAGTACACGGTTCTTGCGCATATCCTGGGGGATGCCAAGGTCATGGCCTGGCTTATGCTTTCGGAATGTTAAGGCAGTTCGGGAATGTCCGCTTCATATACCCACTGGCAGTCAAAGACCCCTACCACGCCCTGATTGACGGCCTTGTTTCCCCGGTCTCCTATAAGGAGGCTGTGAAACCGGGTTTGCCCTGCCTGGGCAGATCTCATCCGTTCCAGGGTGGCTTCATCCAAAGAGGGCATGATAAAGTCTGAAACCATAAGCACATCCGCCTTGCGAAAGTCCTGGGTTTCCAGCACGTCCAGGGCCTTTTGGAGGGCGGGCCCTGCATTGGTGCCGCCGTAGAAACTGGTGGAAAGGAATTCCGTGAGCCGGTCCAGGGCCGTGCCCAGCTGCCGGGTTGGTACGGTTTCAGCGATATGCAGGGCCTTCAAACCGGTAGAAAAGGAGATCAGATACCAGTCCCGGCTGTCTTGCAGGGCGATTTTCAAGAGGGCGAAACAGAGGGTCTTGGCCACCGTCTCAGGGATGCCCCGCATGGAACCGCTGGTATCCATACAAAGGATAAACGGCCCTTTGGGGCTGGGCGGGCCTTTTTGAGTGCTCTGCGGGGGGAGCCAAGGCAGGACCTTGGGGGGGAGGAAAAACTCCTGCCGGTACGCAAAGGTAAGCAGTTTCTTTGCGGCGAATTTCTGGAAGAACAGCCATTGGGCGCTCTCATCGGTCAGTAAGGCCGCCTCAGAAGGGAGTATGCTGCTGAGATCATCGCTTTCATGCACCCCGATAAGGTCCCCTTTGCTTGCCTCTTCCACCAAGCGCTCGGGTTCACGGTTCCGGGCTTCCCTCACCGGCTCTGTGTGCGCCTGCGTCTCGTGCCGTCCCAGGCTCTGGGCCAGTTCCTGGATGAGGGGGTCCCGTTCAAGGAGTTTCCCGTAACGATAGAGCACCGTAAAATTGACCTTTTGCCCTGCCTCGCTCAAATCCCAAAGCCGCCGGGTTTCCCCGGGACAGGGGTTAAAGAGGGTTTCTATATGCTTATACGCCGCTACCCGTTGGTAGAGGCTTTCACTCCACCGCGTGCCCTGTTCTTCAAGACATTCCTGTTCCCAGTCCTGCTGTTTTTCGGAAAGTAAGGCGGCCCACCGTTCGGTAAAGTGCTCTTTTACCCCGGCAAAACTCGATGCTGCCCGGCGGGCCTTGCGCGCAGCTTTGGATGTAAGGGGCATAAGGCTCTTCTGAAACTCTTGGGTATAAAAGGCGCTGTCCAATTCCTGGGGCTCATAGGTTTCCCGGATGAAGGGGGCTATCCCTTCCCAGGCATCCGGGAAGTCCATCGGCTCTAAGGCTTTGCATTCCTCCAGGAGGTACTGTTCCGGGGCAAAGGGGCTTTCGGCTTTTTCTATGCTTCTTTGTGCGGTATTGAGGAAATCGAGCATGGCTTTCGTCAGGTCTTCCGCAAGCAGAGGCGCTCCTGCCCCCTTTGGTGAGGCCTGCCCCTGGATACTCAGGGCATCCTGTACGCACAGTTCCCGCAGTCCCGGCTTGGACACGAGGGTGTGGATGAGCTGCGCAAAGCGGGCGCTTGTGCCGCCGGCAAGACCGGCAAGGAGCGCGCCGCTTCCTTCGTGATCCAGCAGGTAGCCGTAGATAGCCGCGGCCATCTGGGCTCTTGCCTTTTCATCGGCCAGGGCGCCAAAGTGGATGAACTTATGAAACCGGTGGAAGATAGTATGCTGCATATCCCGCCTCCTGAGCCGGGACCTCAAGGCCCGGCGCTCTTTAAAAAATCACCGAAGCCGCACTTCTTCATCGGTGAGGGTCTTGTAGGCGTGCTGGATTTCCCGGATCTCCACGGCAAGTTTGTCCAGTTCCTTGTAGGTGCGCTCTATATGGGATTCAATCAGGCTTGCCCATGCAGGGGGTACAAACAGGTGCGTTCTTAGGTGCGGGCGCTCCTGCTTCTCCTGCTGGGCAAGCCGGCTTTTCATCCCCGCGGTATAGTCCAGCAAGCCCTGGATGCGGGTATCCCAGGCCCGCTCTTGGGCGGGAGCCGGTTTTCGGCTTATCCGCCGTTTGTCTCCGCTGGGCATGGTATCCAAGGTACATTCCCTGCCGTCCACCACCACTTGAAAGGGGCCGCTCCCCCGGCTCACCTGGGCGCTTTCCTGCCGGCTCATCAAGGTTTCCATATCCTGTTCAATCCCGTCAATGTGCAGGCTAAAGGTGCCGGATCCCTTTTGTAATTGCGCGGAGCGGTTACGGTTCAGGTATCCTGAGGCAAGGCGCTGCCGGGCATACAGGGGCAGGGTCTGAGCTTCTGCGCGAAGGCCCTCGAAATCCTGTTTTTTGATATACCGCTCTTGGCGCTCTTCGCCGAGGATACGGTAATAGCCCGGTGTAATAAGCCGTAAGACCTCGCAGCGGCTATCCTCAATACGCCGGGTTTCCCGGCTAATCTCCGCTTGCAGGGCACTAAGCTCTTCCCGAATCCCGCGGAAACCCAAGGCTGAGCGGTAGCCTTGGGTTTCAATGGCCTCATGGACCAGCCGGGTAAGGGCCGCCCGCTCTGAAGGGTCATTCCAGAGGCAGTGTTTAATAAGGAAACAATCCATGAGCTCCACCTGCTTACGATCCTGTAAGAAGGCGGAAGTCCGCAATAAACGCAGGATTTTCCGCCACCGCCTGTCGGACGCTTGGCGGAGCCCTTCTTCTGGAGCGGGAAGCTCCGGTTCTCGCGCGTCCCCTTCCCCCGCTCTTCCCTGGGATTTGATAAACCACAGGACGTGAAACACATGATCCGGCAGGGCAACCCCATCAATACCGCGGCTCCAGGCTGCATAGACCGCCTGGGTGATCTTGTGTTTCTCCTGCACCGGGTCATGGGGGACATCGAAACGCCGGGGCAGGGTAATCATGGCCCTAAAGGATGCAGGATCGGATATCCCCTCTACCGGAAGGCGCACCAGGAAGCGATCCCAGAGGGCTTCCTGGCCCTGTCCGGGCAGGGGCAGTTCGTTGGATGCGGCAATGAGGAGCTTCATGGGGACGGAGATTTCCTGTTCCCCGTTACGGTAGAGCTTTTCATTCAAGACCGTAAGGAGGGCGTTCTGAATGGAAGGGCCGGCTTTCCAGATTTCATCCAAGAAAACCACCGCCGCTTCAGGAAGATAGCCCCGGGTTATCCGCTCATACCTGTCCTCATCCTTGAGTTTCGCAATAGAGAGGGGGCCGAAGATTTCATCGGGGGTACTGAAACGGCTCATCAGGTACTCAAAGGCGCGGCCTTCTTGAAACGCGTATTTAAGCCGCCGGGCAATGAGGCTCTTGCCCACCCCGGGGGGGCCAAGGAGGAAGAGGCTTTCCCCGGCTATGGCCGTAAGCAGGGCCAGGGAGAGGATCTCTTCCTTCTCGTATATACCGGTATTTAATTCCTTGAGCAACCGGCTTATCTGTGCTTTGACCGCCATAGGTCAAAGCATATCCTGCGGCCTAAGGGCTGTCTATGGTTCCCCCAGGCGGGCTCTCCCCAAAGCACCCTTTCGCCAGTATACAATCACCAAGAGATTTAAAAAAATCTCTTGATGTTTTTCCAAAATCTCTTGATGTTTTTTCCAAAATCTCTTGACGATTTTCCAAAATCTCTTGGTGATTTTTCAGCAAACTACGCTATTGATGATGAGGATATAGCCCCAGGGAGGGCCAGTAGGGGGCTTGGAAAAGGGCTCATTTTGAAGCCCCAGAGTGGAGCAGCGGCCTCTGGTAACAGAGGCAGGGCTTGCCGGGATTTCGATGCTGGCGCAGGTGAAGGGATCCCTGTGCCGCATGAGGGATGGGGACATTGCTATTGCGGCGTAAGACCCTCTCAACTCGGCGTCTTGACAAAAGCCCTTCCCTAATGGAAAGTTAAATAATGTCTTTAGTCATGTCTATACGAGGGGTAGCGCTAAAAAGTTTTTTTGAAAATCTTATTTTTTTATCTTCCATTTCAAGCTGGTTCTTCGCCCAGCTTATCAAGACGGTGATAGTCTTGCTGAATACCCGTAAAAAAAATACCCGGGAAATCCTCTCCATTATGGTCTGGCGTACCGGTGGCATGCCCTCAAGCCACGCGGCATTGGTTTCATCCTTAACGACATCGGTCGCCTTTAAAGAAGGGATAGGCTCGAATCTGTTTGTCGTCTCTTTGTGGTTTGCCCTTATTGTTATGCGCGATGCTATGGGGGTCCGTCGCTCTTCAGGAATCCAATCAAGGGTGCTCAATCTGCTGGGACGGACCGTGGCGGATCGTCTGGATGTGGAATATCATCCGGTAAAAGAAGTGCATGGTCATGCGCCGCTGGAAGTAGTGGTGGGGGCATTTCTGGGTATCTTCATTGCCGCGGCATACGCGAGTTTATAGGGCCGGGTAGCCGCGCATGTCCTTTGGAAAGTCCCTGCTACTAGCATCCCTGCTCTCTCTGGGCCTTGGGGCTTTCATGTTGTCTGTCGTTTTAAGCCGTATACCTCTGGAAAGCAGCCGCGGCTATGCGGTGCTTATGCTGGACGCTTCCTACCCGGACCGGCTTGTGGGAGATTTGCTTGCATCCGAGGTCTTTACCCAAGGGTTTCTATCCGAATCTACCCAATGGGTGTTTTTGGATGATTTTGGTTCCTTACAGCGGATTCCCCTGGATGCCTACGAGGAGCGAGTCGAAGCCTTTGATCCACGCAATGACGGCTACGCGGAAAAAGTGCGGGCCTTTTTTGTACGCGAAGGGAAACGGCTGTGCTTTATCCCGTTCTCAGGAGACTCCCGCCTCTCAGACCCTTGGCTTAATAAGCAGCGGATACGGGCTTTTGAAGCATCCCTCGCCGCAGTCTTGGAAGGAATCCCTTTTTCTCTCACCTTTTTAGGCTCTGAGAAGCCTTTGCTGTTTTATTTTCTCCTTTTTGCAGCCGCCGCAGGGGCCACGATGCTGCTTTCCGATAATCCGCCGCTCATCTTGGCCCTGCTGCCGACCCTGGGCGCCCTGGTATTTGCCGGGCCGCCAGGACTTGCCCTGGCGGCGGCCCTGGTGGTGTTGGTGGGCATAGGTACCGAACCGCTGCGAAAGCGCTGGAGTGCCCACCGATACCGACAGGATCATACCCCAGGCAAGAAGTCTGCCAAGAACCGCCTTAAGGCCTACCCCCTATGGGCACTTCCTTTGACCGGGGTGCTGCTCTTTTTAGGGCTCTTTGGTATCTTGTATGCCCGGTCCCTCCCTGAAGGAAGTACGGTAGGGCCCTCCGGGAAAAGCCTGGCCCTGGTGGGAATCGCGGCCTTGGCATGTTCCGGGCTTCTGCTTTGGGTGCTCCTCTGGCTTGAAGCAAGCCGGGGGAAAGCCCAGAATCATATACGGTTTGTGCCGGTTAGGATCATGGAGTTCACCCAGGGGAGACCGATTAACCGGACCATCCTTCCCTTTGCCCTGGTTTCCCTGGCCGCCCTCTATGGGCCCTGGCTCTATGAAGGACTGCATGCCTATCATGATCCGGGGTGTATCGCGGACCCCCGGTATTTCATTGATGCAGGGGCCTATGAAAACCATGTCCGGTATCAGGCTTCTTTTTCTTTGATGCCCCTGGGAAGCGCTCAGGACTTGTCCGGTTCTCCTTTAGGGGATAGGCCGGGCTTGACGTATAGACAGTACCGCTTAGGGGAAGACGGGCTCATCGCCGGACAAGGAGGCTATGAGCAGACCCTTTCCCCGTATGATGAGCAGGTGATTCCTCCCTTCCCCTTGCAAGACCTCATAGCATTTCTTGAGGGTTTCAGGCATACTGAAGGAAGGGAACCCAGCCGCATGAGGATGCTGACCTTTACTTCCCTGAATATGATAGGGTTTCTGTTACTGCTTATGGCTTCGGGCCGGTATGGCAGGGTTCTGAGCTGGTTTAAACAGACTGGAAAAAAGAAACAGAGCATGGTATATAATGAAAAACGGATAGCCGCATGAATGTATATTCATTTCCCCAGGGGGGGATACACTTTACAGACCCCACCGCGCCTCCTCCCGCGGAGAGCGTGGTGGCCTTTCTTCCGGTGCTTTCGGTTCTACCCCTGGTACAGCATTCAGGATCCAAGGCGCTGCCCCTGGTCTCAGGGGGCTCCTCTGTTCGGGAGGGTATGCTCATAGGTCTTGCACAAGGCCCCGGGTCCGCCCATATTCATGCCACGGTTCCCGGTCAGGTGCTTCGGATGGTTTCCTGGAAAATGGCCGAGGGCCTTACCAATGAGGGCCTGGTCATACGCCTTAAGGGGAGTTTTGAGCAACTGGGAAAACCGGAAGAGCGGTTTTCTTGGGAAGGCCTAGAACCTAAGGAACTCCAGCAGTGCATTGTCGAATATGGTATTGTGGAGATGGAAGGTCCAGGTCGCCCCTTAGGGGATCTGTTTGCCTCTTTAGCCACCGTCTCTCAGCCCATAACCCTGGTGGTCCGCTGTGTCTTTGATGACCCCTGGCTGGTGGCGGATTATGTGCTATGCCGGGAACGGGCCGCGGCAGTGGCGGAAGGCAGCAGTATTCTGGGCCGGGCATGTGGGGTAAGCCATATAGTCTATGCGGTTTCTGCCCAGGAAAAGGATGTGGGAACTCGGTTGCTGGCAGAAGCCCAAGCCTATGATATACCCGCATCGTTGGTGCTGGTCAGTTCCCGCTATCCCCAGAGAAACCCCCGGGAATTGGAACTGGCCTTACGGGCCTATGAAAGGCGAAGGGGGAAACAGGATGGCCCTGTAGAGCCTGCCTTAGGGTCCCTGCTCATCCAAGGGCCTGCTACCTTGGCAGCGGTTCGGGATGCCCTGGTTTTACACCGGCCTATTCTGGATCGCTATGTGGCAGTAGGAGGTTCCGCTGTGAAGAAACCCCAGGTTATGAAGGTGAGGATAGGGACCAGGATAGGGGATCTTTTTGCTGAATGCGGGGGCTTTACCGGTGAACCCCAGCGGATCATCCTGGGTTCTCCCCTTTCAGGCAGAAGGGTCTTTGAAAAGAACCTGGATGAACCGGTGATTAAAACAAGCTATGCCCTGGGCGCCCTCTTGGCCAAACAGACCGGCGGTACGGTGGTGCGGAGCTGTATCGGCTGCGGATCCTGTCGGGCCGTGTGCCCCGTTGGTTTGGATCCGGAAGCTTTATTCAAAGGTCTTGTGTTCTTTAAGCAAAAGCAGGAACAACACAGTGCGCGGTTTGGGGAATGTCACGGCTGCGGCTGCTGCGATCTGGTGTGTCCTTCACGGTTTTCCCTGAGTACTGCCATCGTAAACGCCGCCCTTGGGGAGCATTGAATGGCGGAAAAAGAAATCTTATGGTATCAACGGGCCCAGATACATCTCTCCCGTCCTACCACAGGACGGATGTGGCTGGTCAGTTTATGTGCGGGTTTGGCTATTTTCCAGTCTTCTCTAAGCGATTCTTTTGCATCCTTACTCATCGCCCTGAGCACGGTTCTGGCAGCGGTCCTTACGGAATTTCTCTTTTATTTCAGAACCGCAAAGGCGGGAATGGTCCGGGATGGGAGTTCCATTGCCTCGGCCCTGGTACTGGTGCTCCTCTTGCCGAATAACATCCATCCCATCTACGCGCTCCTGGGTGGGATATTTGCTATGGCAGTGGTGAAGCATAGTTTTGGCGGCCTCGGATCCAACTGGATGAATCCTGCCATAGGAGGCTGGCTTTTTATCCGGTGTTCCTGGCCTGAGATTTTTACGAAGGCCTTGGAACTGTCCCCCTTGGCCACCGTATCCGCAGGGATACGTCAGGGTCTTGTGGACCCTAGCGGTTCTCCTATAGAGATCCTCAACCAGGCGGGGGCTGGTTATTTCTCCTCTCCCCTAGCTTCTCTTGAACGGATGATCCAGTCCTTCCTGAACAGCCGGATTTTTTCCATTACCGGCTCGGCATTACCCGAAGGGTATATCGAGTTTTTTAATGCTTCAGGAATGGGAATTATCGCAGACCGGGGTGTTTTTGCCTTGCTTCTGGGAACCATCATCATTACCGCTTCCCAGGTAAGCCGGTCCTGGGTGCCTGGGGTCTACTTGCTGGTGTATGGTCTGCTCATTAGACTGTTTGGGGCCCTGCCTTTTGGAGGTCCTCTGGGGAATGGAGATATATTTTTCGGTTTCTTTTCAGGAGGTACCCTGGTAGCGGCCTTCTTATTGATTGCCGATCCTGCCACCGGGCCGAAGTCATCCTGGGGAGCCTTGCTTACGGCAGTAGGAGCAGGGGGCTTCACCTTTATATTCCGCTATTACGGCTTAGAGGCGTATGGTGCTTTCTTTGCCATAGCGCTGATCAACGCCCTGGTCCCCTTGATTCGGGATATAGAAAGCCGGAGGTTTTATGAAAAGCGGAGCAATCCATGAGGCATGAGGATGAGTCCCAATACGGTAAGAAGCAATCGGAACGCTCTTGGTTTAGAACCCAGGATACCCTTAAAGAGCGATGTTTCTTCATGGCATGGATCCTGGGGATCCTCCTTGTGGGATGGGGCTTGTGGTTTTTTACCCAGTCCCAGCGGACCAGGGTGTTACGGCAGACCGTCAACCAAGTCCTTGAAACCGCCCAAGATTCCCGGCGTTTGGATGACCTCATCCAGCAGCCGCTGTCCTGGGGGCACATCCCCTGGGGAAACTGGTATACCCTCACGGGTTCGCAAGACCGGGTTCTGGTATTTTCCCTGATGAGCAATGGCATCTTCATTCCCTGTATGGCAGTGGTTTCTTCAGGTACCGGTAAGGTGGTGGATGGTACCATCCTCCCCTTAACCAGCCACCCGGAACAGACCTTGAAGCAGATCCCCCCAGGACTCATTAACATCTATATCCAGCGCATAGAAAGCCCCTCATCCCTAGCACCAACAGGAGCAGCACGGTAATGAATAAACGGTTTCAAACCTATATATTGGGCAATTCCTGTGCCCCCCTCTCCACGTTGGCAGGAGGAGGCCTTTTGATCATCGCCTCAAGCCGGGTTGCCTTTGCCCTGGTTGCCTGTGCAGCGCTTCTGTGGGTCTACGGTTTTACCGTGTTGAGCGCGTTTGTGGCAAAGCCGATTCTGCCGAAACGGGGCATCAGGGTGATACTCCTTTTTTTATCAAGCCTCATAGGAAGCCTTTTCCTGTTGGTCCTGTGGCTTATGAGTCCCCTCCTTGCCCTGGGAAGCGCCTTTATCATTCTCCTGTGTCCTGTCTATTGCATGGGTTCTGAACTTTTTACCCATCTTGATTCCCAGACCTTGGAAGAGGCCTTACTGAAAACCCTGCTTGATGCCGCGCTCCTGGGGCTGCTTATCATCGCCTTTGCCCTCATCCGGGAACCTCTGGGCTTTATGAGCCTCTCAGTCCCTGTGAGAGAGGGTCCAGGGATGCTTGAACTATTTAAGGAGAAGGACAGCACATCTTTATTCCCGATTCGGCTCCTTTCAAGTGCTGGAGGGGGCTTACTCCTGTTGGGCTATGGGGTGGCCTTATTCCGCCAGCTTAGAAAACCCTCTATCCAAAAGGAGCTCTGATATGCTGGGCCTGCTTATCTTTTCCGGGTTTACGTTGAATCTGATACTGCACAGCGCCTTGGGCATAGGGAACATCACGGAAGAGCAGGACCAGTCTATAGGGCTGTTTCAAGTGGGCGTGCTCTTTGTATCGGTGTTGCTCCTGTGGATGCTTGCCTCCTATGGTTTGGGCTTTTTATCCTTTGGTTACCTGGAATATGCCCTGCTCTTTCCCCTGAGCGCTTTGGCCTGTATGGGCCTTGAGGCGCTCTGTATCCGTTTATTCCCTGCTCTGGTGCCGGAATACCAAAGGTTCAACCCTGCTACCGCGTATGACGGCTTGGTGTTAAGTTCCCTGATGATGACTCTGCATATCGCCCGGACCCTTATTGAAGCCCTCATCCTGTCATTAGGTTTTTCTCTCGGAACCTTGCTTTCCATGGTGCTCCTCACGGAGATTCGTAAGCGTTCTTCCCTGGAACTGGTTCCTTCCTTTATGCAAGGCCGCCCCTTGATGCTCATCTCCCTGGGGCTGTTATCCTTGCTTTTTACTGCTCTGGGGCTTATCTTTTTTAGTGCCTCTGGGATATTCTAGGGAAAAGGGAGCATGCCTATGGGAAGACTCTAAAGGGAGCTCTCCGGGACTGATCTGAAAAGCCGGATCCGTTAAAAATACCGGTGTACCTGTAGCTTGGAGACTTTTCCAGAAGATCTGGAGACCTTTCCAGAAAACCTAGCAAATAATAGGAAATCTAAATAAAAATATGGATCATACATTGCGGTTTATCTTGGGTTCCCATTATCATATCCCCTATGGAGTGGGGGATGATGAATTCGAAACAGCCTATAACCGGGACTTAAAGCCTTTTGTCTCAACCTTATACAAATACCCTAAAATTCAGGCGACCTTGCATTATTCCGGGGTTTTGCTCCATTGGCTTGAGAAGGCCCATCCTGAATTCTTCATGCTCCTGGAAGACTTGGTTACTCGAAAACAGATCGAATTGCTCGGCGGCGGTTTCTATGAACCCCTGATGTCCCTGATACCCCTTTCAGACAAAATAGGGCAGATTGAGATGCTGACCACCTACTTACGAAAGCATTTTGGTAAGCGGCCCCAGGGGTGCAGGCTCCCAGCCCTGGCCTGGGAACCCCATATCGTCGGTACCTTGAGTACCTGCGGGATGGGCTATACCTTCTTGGAGGAGCGGCAGTTTATCCTGGCCGGGCTAGCCCCAAAGCTCATTGGTCCGTGCATCACCGAAGACCAGGGTAAGCTCATCACCGTTTTTCCGGTTTCAAACCGGTTTCAAGAAGCCTTTGCCCAAAAGAGGGCATCTTTCGTGCTGGCGGACTGGGTGGCTGAGCACGACCGGGGAGATGCCGGCTCGAGTATCTGTGTGTTTCCAGAACAGATCTTTGGGGAAAACGGCGCTTCAGAAGCAGCGGAGCTGAAGTTTCACCGGTTTTTTGAAGACCTCTCCTCTTTTGAGTCCCGGATTGATTTTACCAGTCCCGGGAAACTCTTTAAGGGGCTGCGGGGCTTAAAAAAGATATACTTCCCCCCTTCCCAGGAAGCCGGGGCCTTATCCGAAGCAAGGGCCTCCGATCCTGCGGTCCGGCAACTGCTCATCGACTATCCAGAGGCAAACCGCATCTATGCCAAGATGATGTTTACCCATGTATTAATCAACCAGCTTCGAGGGGATAAGTCCCGAAAACGTATTGCCCGGGAGGAACTGTGGAAGGCCCAAGGGCTTGACTCGTTTTGTCCCGGGGTCTATGGCGGGGTGTGCCGGCACTCGATACGCAAGGCGGCCTACAAAGCCCTCTTAGAGGCGGAGAAGATAAGCCGGGAACAGGGCAGTTTTACCCCGTCGGTCTTGCATTTTGATTTTGATCTGGATGGGGAAGGGGAGTATCTGTTTCGCAATGGGTGTATCAACTGCTATATACAACTTGAGGGGGCCGCGGTCTTTGAGTTGGATTATCTTCCCAAGGTCTGGAACTATCTGGATACCTTTGCATCGGGCTTTAGGCGGACCGGTTTTGCAGATTACCTGGTTTCCCCTGCCTTAGGCTTTGAGAATATGCGTACAGGACTTGCGGCCATACCCCCTGACTTTGCCCATAGGTATTGCGGGGCTGAGCCCTTTGAACTGGTGAGTCTTGATAAGGAGCATGAGCAGGTTCATTTTCGCCTTCCGGTCCATCCGGGGCTCCCTTATGGGAATATAGAGATCGAGAAGCGCTATCAGATACGAAAAGATACCCTCAAGGTAATCTATGTGCTTATCAACCGGGGGACTGACCGGGAAACGGGTATATGTATCCCCAGCCTAGACCTTTCTTTCCCTGGAGAAGGGGAATTCTTTGTACACCTGGTCCAGGCCGGAACCAGGGGCCTTGCCCCGGAAGGGACGCTCATTACCGATACGGAGTGTATTACCTTTGAAGACCTCAAGAACGAGGTGTGTATCACCTTGAAATCCGACCTTGCTTTTGACGCCTGGATCCTGCCTATCCGTACTCCCTGCCGTATCCACGGGGTTTTGCACCAGATGTACCAATCCACCTGTATCATGCCCCTCAGGCCCTTCGTGCTTGAACCGGGGGACTGCCTTGCCACGGAGTTTAGTTTAAGGATTTATTGAGGCCTCCAGGGGGGTAATGCCCCTGGAGGCGCGGGGGGTCAGTCCGTTGCCGGCTGAGGAAGGTATCCTTGAGCTTCTAATGCAGAGATTCGTGTATTCAGCTCTAGAATCTTGTCTTTTGATGTTTTTTCTAAGGCTGCATTCTTACGTTCAAGGAGCGATTTAGCCTCTTCTAAGCCGGCAATGTCGCCGCGCAACTGGTTAATGGCTTTCTCTGAGGCTTCCTTCTCTCGTAATCTCTCGCCTGCTAAGCTGGCTATGGCGTTTTCTAAATCGGCCTTTTCTTTTTCAAGGGACGATTTTTCATCTCGTAAGCCGGCAAGTTCTGCTTCTAAGGCGGCATTCTTGTTTTCAAGGAGCGATTTATCACCTGCTAAGCTGCTCACGGCGTTTTCTAAATCGGCCTTCTCTTTTTCAAGGGACGATTTTTCACGCCGCAGGCTTGCCATGTCCTCTTGTACGCGGGAAATGGCGGCTTGTAAGGCGGCAATCCCGCTTTCAAGGCGCGCCTTTTCCTGCTGAAGATCGTTAAGCATTTGCGCGTAGAGGATCCTATCGAATTCGTCTGGTAGGGGAGCAGGCTGCGGCGGAACCTGCGGCGGCGGAGCTTGCTGCCGTATCTGTTCCTGTTCCCGCAGCCTGCTCAGTTCGTTTTGGAGATTGGCGATGGTAGCTTCCGCTTGTTTGGTGGAAGCACAGCCGGCAAGCGCTAGGAGCGCCATTACTACCCATAGCACCCGCATTAGGTACCCCGCTTATATTTTTTAATGGCAAACGTAACAAACCCGGTATCGCTATCCGCGGTTACCGGATTATTAAGCGAGAGGGGGTAGTTCTCCAGCAGTGAAAAGCGCTTATCCCTGCTGCTTACGGAAAGCACCAGTATCGTCGCTTTGGTATGCACGGCATCTTCGCTTAATGAAAGCTTCAGGGAAATTGACCTGCCAAGCCGTATATGGGGATAGATAAGCGTATTGCCTTGTATTTGGGGCTGCTGCTTGTTATAGGGAGCGGCCTCTTGGCAGGATACCCCGTCGCTCAAGGTTAAGGTTACGTCAAATTCGGCGTTTCTCCATGCCCTGTTGATGAGATTGGGTAATTCTTTGTTCATAAGGCTTGCCAGGCGGGCACGGGAGGGTACACGCTTCTCACTTTCTATAAAAAGCGACGTACCGCCCCCCAATTCGGCTACCTGCTCCATGTGGGCTCTCGCATGAGAGTCGAAGAATGCGACGGTTGAAACGTCGGTGCCGATGCCTTCCGCTTTATTCTTTCTCACGATTTCGTTCACCTGTGCTTTGGTCTCTGTGGGGTCTCTCCCCTCGATTTGTTCACCGTCGGTAAGCAGCAGAACGCTGTTATGATACGGTCCGGTATCTCTTAACTCATTGATCACCGTATAGGCTGCCGCCAAAGCCTGCCGCATAAAGGTATTTCCCTTTTCTTTGGGTTTGAGCCCTGCAATCGCCTCGATAACTGCCTGGCGGTCATAGGCATCCCCTATATATTTATGTTTGATGATCACTTCGTTCTCATGATAAAAAGCAAGCACCGAAACCACATCCTTGTCTTTTATTACCTCATACATGAGATGCAGGCACAGCTCCTTTACCAGATCCAGCCGGATCCTATCCTTGCTTATGACCCCGCCCATAGAACCGCTTATATCAATGACAAGACAGATATTTCTGGGGGGCAGGTCCACCGCCGCCTGGGCTTCCTGCAGCACCTCATCGGGAACCTGATCCAAGTCAAGGTCAGCCTGTTGTAAGGTGATAGAAACCACGGTATCCTCTCCTGCTTTCAGCTCAGGGTTTTCTTTCTGCTCTATATACCGGACCTGCTGAATCTCGTATATCACCGTGGTTTTATCAAAATAGCCGGGGTTCTGCGGGAGAAGCGGGGTAATAAGCATCATGCTAAGGAATACTAACCATACGGTGTGCATAATCCGCCTCATTACAGGGTTTGGTAAACCCCGAGGATCCTTGTTTTATCATAGGAAGTAACATCATCCGGGGCTTTAAGGGGTATGTGATACGTGCGGGCAAGGAGGCTGCCGCTGGCAATGGCAAGATCCGCTATGCTGCCGCCTTGTACGGCCCCAGGCCCCAGGGCGGCTTTAAGCCAAATGATCTTGTGCTCACCCTCGCGCAGCTCCAGACGGTAATGGGCGAATCCGGGGCTAAGTCCGCTCTGTTCCCCGGAGGCAGCCGTAAAGCTAAGCCCTTCAGGGGCGCTCAATTTGATATCCAGCCGGTGCTCTTTGTTTTTGATCGTGGCAGCGACGGCAGTGGCAAGGAGGTCCAAGGCTTTATCCATAGGTTTTGCGGCATTCCTTGCGTCTACCGGAAGGAAGAAACCGCCCCCCAGGTCGGCGACGCTGAGCATAAAAGTTCTTGAAGCGTCGTCAAGACAGAGGGCAACCGTTGAAAACGTGGCAATATCCGTGTTCTTATGTTCCGCCACCAGGTTTTTCACCTCTTCCCGGTCATTACTCAAGCCGTCGGTAATGAGGATAACCCTGTTGATATACGCATCTTTCTTATTGCTTGTAAGCAATGCATAGCCTCTTCGTAAGGGCGGGGCAATGCGGGTATTCCCCCCGGGCTGTAATGCCTTTATTTTACCGATACACCATTCCCGGTCGGCCTCGTTTTCGATACGCATGGAAGGGATGATTTCCTGAAAGGTATCGGTAAAAGCAATCGCGGATATGACATCCTGTACATGGAGGGTGTTTCTGAAATACCGCTCCAGTTCTCTTTTCACCCAATCGATCTTCCGTATTCCCTGGTCTATGGTCTCATTCATAGAACCGCTTATATCAATGACCAGACATATATTCTTAGGCTCCACCGCGGATGAAAGGGCCGCCTCTATATGCTCCTGGCTAAGCTCCCGGATATCGAGATCCGAAGCAATACGGAAGCCCAGGCCCAGGTACACATCCCCCGGCCCTATACCCTGGGAAACCCCGCCGTAGCTCAGCTGGTTAAGCCGGTAGTCGATCACCACCCGGCTCTGAACCGCTACCTGCCGCTGAAAGGGGTATTCCTGAGACGCTCTGATTTGAGCGGTTTCCACATGCACCGCTTTCACCCGGAAACGGCCGCTTGCGCCTGCTTGAGGGTGCACCGAAATCAGCACTATGTACTGGGCCCCTATTTTGTGTCCCAGGGCGGCCAGGGTATCATCCCTTACTTCGCCGCTGTACTGAAAATCCAGCTCCTCTTGAATGAGGTGCAGTATGCGGGCATTCCGCTCAAAAACATCGAGTTTATCCGCATTTACCAGGGTGCTTTCTAATGGATGAAAGACCGCTTCTTCCGCCTCTTTGGAAGGATCATTGACGAGGATGACCCGCGCGCCGGGAGGAAGACGCTCTTCCAGGTAGCGGGCCGCCTTAAAGACCGCCTCATCTATATAATCCACCGGGCGCTGC
This sequence comes from Treponema sp., assembly GCA_031282065.1. GTDB lineage: Bacteria > Spirochaetota > Spirochaetia > Treponematales > Breznakiellaceae > JAIRLU01. Next base: position 21,832 of record JAITEL010000057.1, on the reverse strand, counting down.
TGCGCGAAACAGAGCGCTCCCCATAGATATACCAAACCTAAGCATGCGTATTTCTGCATATCCGAGCTCCTTTCCTCCAAGGATATAAGCACAGCCGGTAGGTGTCAAGTTTTCGCGTAGAGGCTCACCCGGCTAAGGCGGGGAGATCTGACGTGGCCGTGTCTTTAGTTCTGACATGGACGTGTCTTTGGTTCTGACGTGGCCGTGTCTTTGATGCTGACGTGGCCATGTCTTTTGTCTGACGTGGCCACGTCTTGAGGTTCATCCGGCCCAGGCTTATAAAGGGGATAAGGGGGAGCTGCCCCAGGAGCCCCCCTTGCTCAAACCCTTCACAGAGTTCCCCTGCCGGGGTATAGTACCCTTATGTGTCCCCTAGGCTTGGCCCTGGCGCTCCTTATCTGTATGGGGTGTACCAGAGATGCAACTCACGATCTTCCCGATGATACCCTCCCCCCGGATCCTGCTTACCGGGCACAGGAAGACCGGGCTTCCCCTGCCGAAGGCTCCCGTGAACGGGCTGCCCGGCTTGCCTCTTCCCTGGATGACCGGCTCCTTACCGCGCAGGTGCTGATGAGCGGTATTGACGGGAAGGCCCCGGCATTACCCGAGGACATGCAGGCCCTGCTTGCGTACAGTCCTGTGGGGGGCATCATGCTGTTTAAGTACAACCTCGATACGGAAAAAGGGGCGATCCGGGCCTTTTTAGACCGGTGTTCCGCGGATATTGCCGCGGTCTTTGCCCAGGAGGGTGTACCGCTTGCTATCCCTCCCTTTATCGCGGTGGATCACGAAGGGGGAGCGGTTCACCGATTCGGCCCTGAGGTAGGCCGGCTTCCTGAGCCTGCCTGGTTTTGGGATCTCGCGCAAAACCAGGGACGGGACTATGCCCTGAGGGAACTGGAAGCCCAGGCCCTGCGCTCGGGAAAGGAGATTCACGCCCTGGGGATCACCATGAACTTTGCGCCGGTAGCGGAAACCCTGGATGAGGAAAACCGCAGCTTTCTTGAGGCCCGTTCATACGGGCCGGATCCGTCTTTTACGGGACCTGCGGTACAGGCCTTTATCCGGGGTATGGAAGGGGCAGGTGTTGCCTGTGTGGTGAAACATTTTCCCGGCAATACCGGGACGGATCCCCATAAAGCCAGGGCCGTCCTCCCTGCGGACCGGCAGGCCCTCAAGCGGATGACCCGCACCTTTGCCGAGGCTGTCCGGGACAGCCGGCCATCGGGCATCATGGTCTCCCATATCGTCGTCCCTGCCTGGGACCAGCGGCGGAACGCCAGCCTTTCCCCCAGGGTGATCCGGGAGTGGCTTCGCGGTGAGCTGGGATTTACCGGCATAGTCATGGGGGATGATTTTACGATGGCCGCGGTAGCGGATTCGGGTTTACCCTTGGAAGCTGCGGTGGTGGAGGCCCTGAATGCGGGGCTGGATATGGTGATGACCTGGCCCCGGAACCTGCGGAGCGTACACCAGGCCATACTCACGGCGCTTAAGGAGGGCCGCCTGCCGCGGGAACGGCTTAAGGAGGCCGTGGAACGCATCCTTTTTGAGAAGATTCGATACGGTTTGATTGAGGAGCACGAAGATGGATTATAAGGAAGAGCTCATGAGGGAAAAGGCCCCGGAGCAGGGCATACCGGAGGACCTGTCGGGCATTGCACCGGAGCGGATCCTGTATCTGAGCCCGGCCTGTGTGGTGGTAAACAAAATCCCCGGAGAGGCGGTCCAAGGAGCAGCCCGGGGGATGCGGGACCTCCCGCAGCTCCTTTGGGACCAACTCCAGGGCAGCGCTAAAGGCCGGGGTTTCCTGCCTGCAGCGGTGAACCGCCTGGATGTTCCGGTCTCGGGGTGCTGCCTCTTTGCCCGTACCCCTTCGGCGCTTAGCTTCTTAAACGCCCGGTTTGCCCAGGGCAGCGGTGAGAAACGGTACTGGGGGATCATTGAAAAGCCCGATCCCGGGGTAGCGGTTCCAGAAGCCGGGGAGCTGGTGCATTGGATTAAAACCGATGTTAAACGGAATAAGAGCATCGCCTACAACGAGCCTGGACTTGAGCGCAAGCAGGCGGTCCTGCGCTACCGGATTTCAGGCTCTGGTGAGCACTACCTGTTCATGGAAATAGACCTCATAACCGGACGGCATCACCAGATACGCGCTCAGCTGGCCCGGCTTGGGCTGCACATAAAAGGGGACCTCAAATACGGCGCCCGCCGCAGTGAAAAGGGCGGGGGTATCCGCTTGCACGCCTATGCCCTGGGCTTTCCGAATCCCGCGGAAAAAGGAGCCCTGCTGCGCCTCACCGCACTGCCCCCGATACAAGACCGGCTCTGGGATGCTTTTCTCAGCCTTTGCGGTAAGGGGGAATAATGTATACCACGGTGTTATTTGATTTAGATGGTACGCTGACGGACCCTTATGAACGGTTCAAGGCCGGCCCCGGATGGGGCAATGCGGATTCTTGACAGGGTACTGAGGATTCTATAGGCTTCACAAGCAAGACCCGGGCTCGTCCGAATGGAGGCTCGCGGACTATCTTCAATACCATAGATTTGTTCTTTTGGAGTACCCGGTATGATTAACCCTATGGACTATATGTCCGATGCAGATTGGCATCGTTTCCTTGCCTTTTCCCAGAACCTGGAAACCCCCTGTATCGTGCTGAATCTGGACAGCATCAAAACCAACTATCTCAACCTTAAAGCCCTCTTTCCTGCCAGCCCTATCTACTATGCGGTTAAGGCAAACCCGGAGCCCGCGGTGCTTAACCTCCTGGCCGGCTTAGGATCTCACTTTGATATAGCCTCCCGGCCGGAACTGGACAGAATCCTGGACCTGCCGGTTTCCCCTGAGCGTATTTCCTATGGTAACACCATTAAGAAAGCAAAGGACATCGCCTATTTCTATGAACGGGGGGTCCGGCTCTTTGCTACGGACAGCAAGGATGATCTCAAGAACCTCGCCGCCTTTGCACCGGGTTCTCAGGTGTATGTCCGGCTCCTTATGGAGAATTCCATCACCGCGGATTGGCCCCTTTCCCGGAAATTCGGCTGCCACCCGGATATGGCCTACGATTTATTGGTCCTGGCCCGGGATCTGGGGCTTGTTCCCTACGGCATTTCCTTTCATGTGGGCAGCCAGCAGCGGGATATTGGGCAATGGGATGATGCCCTCACCAAGACCAGGTACCTGTTTTCATCTTTGGAGGAGGAGGAAAACATACGCCTGGGGATGATCAACATGGGCGGCGGTTTCCCGGCAGCCTATATCCAGCCCTGCCATGAGCTCAACGAATATGCAGCGGAGATTCACCGCTATCTTTCCGATGATTTTGGGGAAGAGCAGCCTCTCATCCTATTGGAACCGGGCCGTTCCCTGGTAGGCAACAGCGGCATCCTGATTGCCGAAGTGGTCCTGATTTCCCGGAAAAACAACACCGCCCTTAACCGGTGGATATACCTGGATACGGGTAAATTCAACGGCCTCATTGAAACTATGGACGAATCCATCAAGTACCCGATTGTAAGCAGCAAGGACCTGCCCGGCGGCAAGGAAGCAGAGGTGATCATCGCAGGTCCTACCTGTGATAGTATGGATATCCTTTACGAAAACTATAAATACCGCTTGCCGGTGGATCTCAAGAGCGGAGACCGCTTGTATTTTCTCTCCGCCGGTGCCTATACGGCAAGCTATGCTTCGGTGGGCTTTAACGGCTTCCCGCCCATCCGGACCTATCTCCTGTCTTAAGGGCATGTACGCCCTCTTCGTATACTGGTAGCACCTAAGGGGCACGGAAAACAGATGACCTGTGTGCATGAGTGCGCACAGGGATCACTCTGCATGATCCGCAGGGGCCCGCCGCTGTTTTAACTGCTGAAGATAGGACCGGACCTTCTGAGTGGGCCGTGCCCGGGGATCTTGCCGGAAGCTCGAGAGGGTGTCCCGGTAAATGCTTTGCAGGGTTACCGCCAGGGTATCAATACTCCAACCCTGGGCGTACTGTTTTGCTTCTGCTGCTTTGCGCGCATAGAGGGCCTCATCTTCCAGTAAATCAAAGACCCGCTGCACAAATTCCTGGGGATCGTTCTTGACCATAAAACCGCCGTTATCGCCGTTCATCACCATGAGGGTCCCCATAGCCCCAATGGCTACGACCGGAATGCCGGAAAACATGGCTTCGATAGTTACCAAGCCCTGGGTTTCCGTGAGGGAGGGAAAGACGAATATATCCGAGACCCGGTAGGTCAAGGCGAGATCTTCCCGGTCCAGATAGCCGGTAAACACACAATGATCGGCAATACCCAATCGTTCACATTCCTCCTGATAGTCGTAGAGATCAGGCCCATTACCGACCAATAAAAAGATCGCCTCTGGATGTTTGGCGATAATCCGGGGGGCAATGGCCAGCAGGAAATCAATGTTCTTTTCCTTGGCAATACGACCGGCAAAGAGGAGTATGCGCTTGTGTGCAAGCTGCGGGTACTGGTGGATGAGGGTCTCCTTAAAGGAGGCCACTTCCCCGGCATCACGGGTAAAGAGCTGCGGTTCTATGCCCGTGGGCAGCAAGTAGCTGCTCTTTTTTATCCGGTATTTTTTAAGGAACTCCTGAATCTGCAAGCTGGGCACGATGATGGTCCAGGCCCGCTTTAAGGTACTTTTGCTTATTCCCCGAATGATCAGGCGCAATAAGAACGTAGGAACCAGGGGAATATAGTTAGCCGCATAATCTTCCCAGAGGGTATGATAGGTATATACCGTGGGCAGGGTATACAGCCACGCGTATTGAAAGCCAAATTCGGCAATCACAAATTCCGAGTTAATATGGATAATATCAGGCTTAAACTGCTCAATCTGTTTGGCCACCCAAAACCATTTATGGAATTTCGCTATCCGGTCTTCTTTAGAGATGATAAAGGGCATAGAGGGCACCCGAATCACCTGGGGCTCATGGGTCTCCCGAAGCGGCCCGGTACGGTCGGTGGAAATACGGCCTACCACCGATGATTCAGGGTAAAACGGGCAAATGATCAGCACCTCGTTTCCCAGTCGTATGAGGGCCCGGGAAAAAGATTCCACCGAAACCGTTACCCCGTTTACCCGGGGCCAGTACGCATCAGTAAACATCACTATTTTCATACTTTGTTCTTTATTTTACGTTAGGTTAAGCCACTATACTACAGGAACAGACTAAATGAAAGCGCCTGCCGCCTGCCGCGGGCATATAGCAGAAGTCGGCGGACCGAGAGGCTTTGAAAGCCCCTCTGCCAGGCTACCAAGAGGAATACCTCGAACAGCCCTGAGGTCCCTGTTCGAGGTATTGAAAAAAAACTTAGAAGACTGAAGCCTCTACCAGGTGGGCAGCGCTCAAGCCATAGTGTTCCATGAGGTAGTCCTGAGGGCCTACAGAGCCGAATTCGTCCTTAACCCCCAGTTTACGCATCTTCACCGGGACCGCGCTTTCCAGCAAGGCCGCGCCCACGGCATCTCCCAGGCCGCCTATGATGTTGTGGTTCTCCGCAGTGAGGATCCGTCCGGTCTCCTTAGCGCAGCGTATGACCAGTTCCGTATCCAGGGGCTTAACCGTAAACATATCCACCACCCTTGTACTGAGGCCCCGGTCTTGCAGGATCTTCGCGGCTTTCAGCGCCTCTCCCACCATAAGCCCGCAGGCAATGATGCAGAGGTCTTTTCCCTCCCGGAGCACTTCCCCCTTGCCTATGCTCAAGGGGTGATCCGCACTGTAGAGCTTGGGATAGGCCTTGCGGGTCGTTCGGAAATAGGTAAGCCCGCTCCTGTCCTTAGCGCTGCGCATGAGCTTCTCCAGCATGACCCCATCGCTTATCTCTATGACCGTACTCTGGGGTATGGCCCGCATCAAGGCCATATCCTCAAAGGGCATGTGGGTACCGCCGTTAAAGGCAGCAGTGACCCCCGGATCAGAGCCAAAGACCCGGACGCTGTTTCCCGCATAGCCCACCGAGAGGAAGGTCTGATCATAACAGCGCCGGGAGGCAAAGGGACCGAAGGTATGCACATAGGGCTTCTTGCCCCCTGCGGAAAGCCCTGCGGCTATGCCCATCATGTTGGCCTCACTCACGCCGCAGTTAATGGCCTGCCGCCGGTTCCGCTTCCACAAGCCGTGGGTGCCAAAGGAATTCATCAGATCCGCATCCAAGTACACCACATCAGGATCTTCCGTGCACAGTTCCTCCATCACCCGGCCAAAAACACTCTTGTACACTTCCGTGTCCATACTGCCGTCATACACAATCATGCGCTCGCTCCTTCCAGGGCCGCCAGTTCCTGTTCCATGGCGGCTATGGCCTTTGCCCGCAGTTCCCCCTCAAACACGATATGATGGTTGAGGGCTATGCTCTCCACTAAGGGCACCCCGGCGCCTTTCACGGTGTTAAGCACTATGCAGAAGGGCTTAGGTCTTTCTTGGCGGATTTTTTCCAGTGCCTGGGCCACCGCCGCGATGTCGTTCCCCTTCACCGATGCCGTAGCCCAGCCAAAGGCCCGAAACTTGGCCTCCAGGTCACCCAGATCGAGGATCTCCCGGGTATCACCGTCAAGCTGTTTGTGGTTGTAATCCACCAGCCAGGTAAGGTTCGTAAGCTGGTGCTGGGGGGCAAACAGGGCTCCCTCCCAGGCCTGGCCCTCATTGAGCTCTCCGTCTCCGGTAATGAGGCAGGTCCGGCTGCCCCGGCCGTCCATTTTTTGAGCCAAGGCAAGCCCTATGGCTGTGGAGACCCCCTGTCCCAGGGAACCGGTGGTCATATCAATGCCCGGGGTGAGCTTCCTGTCGCAGTGGCTGGGGAGCCTGGTTCCCGGCTGATTTAAGGTCGAAAGCCAGTCTAAGGGAAAGTAACCCTTGAGGGCCAAGGTCGCATAGAGCGCGGGCCCGGCATGTCCCTTGGACATCACCAGCTTGTCCCTATCCGGCCACTGGGGATTATGGGGATCTATCCGCATAATCCCGCTGTATAAGACCGCCAGGGCGTCCACGATACTCAAGGCCCCTCCCAGATGGCCAAAGCCCCGGGCGCCCACACACTTGAGGGTTTCCAAGCGGATCCGCGCGGCAAAGCATCTGATCTCCTTGAGGCTAGGCAGGCCTGGTATACTCATTTCCATTTGCCTAAGCCCAGGTATGTATTGGTTTTTGCAGTCCCTGAAGCGGCATCCGGCTGCATACGCAGAGCCGCCCGAATGGCATCCATGGTTTCCGGGATGGTAACCGACTCCTGGGGGATGTTGATGGCGTACATGATGGTATCTCCGCTTTCCACGATGCTGTCCTCCCACAGCCCAATCTCATACATATCCCCTCTGGGGTTGCCCAGGTCCCGGGCATACCGGAAGAACGAGGCATTCCCCAAGAATCCGTCCTCAATACGGACCACCCGGATACGGTCATGGGCCTTAAAGGCGCTCAGGGCCATGTCCTTGCTTATCTTCCCCTGCCTGCCGTGGGCTACCACGGTTATGATATGCCCGTGGGTTACTGGGGTATGTACCAGGATGCCCGTGGCCTCCACATGGGGCATGATGGTCATAAGGTCCAGGGCCTGATGGGAAGGGGCCTTGTCCATCTGCAGGGCATTGGTCAGTCCCCGGTGGTAGTCCCCAGGATCCGCTACCCGCCGGATTATGGTGATGGCTACCCGGTCAAGCCCATAGCTGCGGTCAAGGCAGTCCACCGAGCGGATAAGCCCGGTGGTATTACAACTGGTGAGCTTCAAATACTTGGCTCCCAGGCCCTTCTCGTAGTTGGCATACCCGTGAAAGAACACATCTGCCACGGAGTTCTTCTCACCTCCCTGGAAGACCGCCCGGATACCTGCCTTTTCATAGCGTTCCTTGTTCTTGGCCCCCACTCCTCCCGGGGAAGAGTCGAGCATGATGTCAACCTTCCCGATAAGGTCCGCAAAACTGCCCTTCACCGGAATACCTGCCGCGGCAAATGCAGCGGTATCTGCCCCTTCCACCAGATACAGATCATAGGGCATGCCCCGTTCTTTGAGCGCCCGGATAGAAAGGGTGGGAGCTAAGTCCGCAATACCCACCAGTTCCATGTCCTTCTGTAAGGCCACCCCATCAGCCAAACGCTGGCCGATTACCCCGTAACCTGCTACGCCTACTTTAACCATTATGTTCTCCTTCAATGTTCCCTATAGAAATAGAGAGAAAAAAGCTTATTGCTTTGTGGTCAGTTGTGAACCATGCCGGAGGGCTTTTACCACCGGCAATTCTTCTCCGGTGAGGAAGCGGATAAGCGCCCCCCCGCCGGTACAGATATACTTAATGAGACCGGTTTTACCGTATTTTTTGGTCGCGCTGATGCTGTCGCCGCCGCCTACCACCGTATAGCCCACGGTCTCTCCCAAGGCATCCCAGACCATCCGGGTACCTTTTTCCGTGGCCGCCTCTTCAAAGACCCCCATAGGGCCGTTCACGAAGACGGTCTTGGCCGCTTTGATCCTATCCTGGTAGGCTTGCGCGGTCTTGCTCCCTATATCCAGGACCAAAATATCCTGCGGTATGCTTCCCAGGGGGTATTCAAGCCGCTTCCCCTCGCGCACTCCTGCAAAATCCCCGGGCATCACGATCCGGTCCCGGTACCGGGCTAAGAGGGCTTTTCCGGCTTCTACCAGGAGTTCATAGCCCTCTTGTTTGATAAACTTCCTGGCGCCTTCCCCAATATCCTTTCCATCTGCCCAGGAGAGGACCTCTCCCACGAGGCCGCCGGTTAAAACCGTATCCGCAATACCCCCGGCTAACACGGTACTCATCATGAGGAAGGCATCGTTTATCTTGGCCCCTCCCAGGACAAATACACAGGGCCGCTCTGGGTTTTCCATCAAAGAGGAGATCACGCAGAATTCCCTTTCAAAGAGCCGCCCCATGGCGCTGGGGAGGAGCTGTTCAAAGCCGCACAGGCTCGGCTGATCCCGGTGGGCTGCGGCAAAAGCATCGCAGACATAGAGATCCCCCAAGGGGGCCAGTTTCTGTACCAGCAGGGTTTTTGCCTGGGCTGCATGGGAAAGCTGGAGTTTCATTTCAAAGAAGGTTTGCTCTTCTGCCATAAAACGGACATTATCCAAGAGTAAGAGTTCCCCCGGTTTCAGGGCCTTAATAGCCTCCCGTGCCGCAGGGCCGCAGACATCGTCGATGAAGCGGACCGGTTTTCCCAGCAGGCCGGACAAGACCTGGGCATGGGGAGCAGTGGTATAAAAATTTTGGTATTCAATGTCGCTGCCCTGATGGGCCAAAAGGACCACCTTTGCCCCTTTTTCACTCAATTCTTTGAGGGTCGGCGTACACGCCTCTATCCTGGTGGTATCCTTGAGGGTTCCCCCTGCCTGGTCCACCGGCTCATTGATATCAACGCGGCACAGCACGGTCTTCCCCTGTACCGCCAGATCGTCTAAGGTGTTAATCCCGAATCGCATAAATGCTCCTTACACCACCGGCTTGCCGTAAAACGGCTAGATACCGGCTTTTTCCTTAATATACCTTCGCGCCTTGATGGCGTACTCCAAGGGGTTTGCCTTGGCAGGATCCTGTTCCGCCTCTACCACCCACCAGCCGTGGTACCCTGCTTCCTTGAGGGCCCGGAAGACCGGGGCAAAATCCACGCATCCGTCCCCGGGTACGGTAAAGACCCCGGCCTTCACCGCCTGGAGGAAGGACCAGTGCTCGCCGCGTGCTTGGTCCCGCAGGGCAGGACGCATATCCTTGAGGTGCACATGACGGATCCTCGGGAGCCACCGGGTCAGTACTGCCAGGGGATCTTCCCCGGAGAAGACCAGGTGTCCGGTATCGTAGAGGAGCCCCACCAACCGGGGATCGGTGTTTTCCATGAGCCGGTCTATCTCTGCGGCGGTCTGCACCCCGGTTCCCATGTGGTGATGATAGGTGAGGTGCATCCCCTTTTCCGCGGCCCTTTCCCCTAAGCGGTTAAGCCCCTCGCACAGACGCTGCCATGCCTCATCGGTAAAAACCGGCTTGGCCTCAAAGATAGGCTTGGCCGTTCCCTGGATGGAATGGCCCTGTTCTGCTGCCCCGATGATCCGGGCGCCTAGTGCATAGAGAAAATCCCTATGCCTGATGAAGGCCGCTTCCACCTCCTCATAGGGCTTGGCGGTCAAAAAAGAACTGAACCAGGCGTTACAAATACTGAGGCCCCGCAGTTTCAGGGCGCTCTTGAGGATGCCCGGGTCTTTGGGGTACTTATTCCCCACTTCAGTCCCCGCAAAGCCGGCCAAGGCCATTTCGCTGAGGCATTGCTCAAAGGGTATCTCCCCGCCTAGTTCAGGAAGGTCATCGTTAGTCCATCCTATGGGGGCTATCCCAAGCTGAATTGCTTCCATGTTGTATCCTTACCCAGTACCCCTCTGCGAGGGATACAAAATCACTTACCCGGCAGGATAAGAGTCCTAACCGATGAGTTAAGACCCTTATCCGATAAGTTAAGAGTCCTATCCTACAGGTTAAGGCCCTTATTCTATGGAATAAACCCCTTATCCCATAGAATAGAGAAAAAATCCCTGAGGTTAAAAGGTTCTTGCTTTGGCAATTTCAAGAGCCATCTGCTTTGCAGCCTGCACTACGTCAGGATTGGCAGAGACTTGGGCCGTCCCAACCCGCCACCAGCTTTCATAACCCTGGGTCATGGACTTAGGGCTGACCTTAACATCCAGCAGCACCGGTCCAGAAGCAGCCAGGGCCTGCTCCACCCCTTTGTGCAGTTCTTCCACGGTCCGCACCCGGATACCCAAGGCCCCCCAGCTTTCAGCGTTTTTGGCGTAGTCCACCTGTATGGAGGCCCCTTCCAGGCGCCCGCTTTGGGCATCCCTGGTCTTCCATTCATTGCCGAAATGGACTATCCCCTGGCTATGCTGGAGGTTATCAATGCAATGAAACCCTGCATTATCCAGCACCACCACGATGATCTTCTTCCGTTCCTGGACCGCGGTCAAAAGCTCGGTATGAAGCATGGTATAGGCCCCGTCTCCTACCAAAGCTACTACTTCCGTATCCGGCCGGGCGATTTTGACCCCCAAGGCAGCGGCGATTTCATAGCCCATACAGGAAAAGGCATATTCCATGTGGTAGGTACCCGGGGTTCTCACCCGCCATACCCGCTGCATATCCGAGGGAATGGAACCTGAGCCGGAGACCACTATGGTATCCGGGGGCAGGAGCCGGTCGTTGAGTTCTCCCAAGACCCGCACTTGCGAAAGGGCCAGGGGGTCTTCTTCCCGGTAGAGCCGGTCTACCTCTGCCTTCCATTCGGCTCGGACCTCCTGGATCCGTCCGTTCCACTGCGACCGGTAACCCGCTGCACCGGCATGCAGGGCTTCCAGGGTCAGCTTCGCATCCGCGATGATGGGCTCGCCGTTCATCTTATATGCATCAAAAGGGGCGATGTTGATCCCCAGGATCCGGCACGCAGGGTTCTGGAAAAGCCATTTGGAACAGGTGGTAAAGTCCCCCAGCCTCGTGCCCACTGCTATGATGAGATCCGCTTCTTTGGCCAGACGGTTTGCCGCAAGGCTACCGGTAGTACCCATACCGGAAAGGTTATAGGGATGATCCCATAGGATGGTGCCCTTGCCTGCCTGGGTTTCTCCAAAGGGGATGTGATAGCTGGTACAAAACTGTTCCAGCGCCGGCCCTGCCCCGGAGAAGCCCACCCCCCCGCCGCAGATCACCAGGGGCTTCTTAGCCGCCTTGAGCATGCCTAAGGCCCGCCGGATCTGGCCCTGAGTCGGAGGCCGGCGTTCCAGGTGATGGACCCGTTTGGCCAAGAAGTCCTCAGGATAATCCCAGGCTTCCCCTTGCACATCCTGGGGCAGGGATAGGGTAACCGCCCCGGTTTCCGCAGGATCCGTCAAGACCCTGAAGGCATTGATGAGGGCCGTCATAAGCTGTTCAGGCCGGTTTATCCTGTCCCAGTAGCGGCTCACCGGCCGGAAGGCATCGCTGGCGCTTACGGTATAGTCCACGGGGTTTTCAATCTGCTGCAACACGGGATCCGGCTGACGGCAGGCAAACACGTCCCCGGGCAAGAACAGGACCGGGATATGGTTTGCCGAAGCAGTACCCGCGGCAGTTACCATGTTGAGTGCCCCGGGGCCTATGGAACTGCATACCCCCATGATCTGATGGCGCCGGTGCTGTTTGGCGAATCCCATAGCCGCATGGGCTGCGCCCTGCTCATTCTTAGCCTGATAAAAGCGTAGTCCGTGATTACCCGCGGCCAAAGCCTCCCCAAGTCCCACCACCACACCGTGTCCGAATATGCCGAAGACCCCGGCTACGAATTTTATCTCTTCCCCATCTGCTTCGATATACTGATGGTCTAAAAAACGAAGCAATGCCTGGGCCATGGTAAGCCGTTCTGTTTTCATGTACTCTCCTTACGCTCTATACGCTCTTCTCTCATGGATGCCCGAAACATACCATCTCCATTATAGGGGCAGTACCGGTCCGCTCCTAGTGTTTCGGCTGCCAGATACGTTCTTCTGGTCCGCTTACCCACTGGTGGGCCTCGGTAACGTACTGGGGGCCATAACGGTTGTTCTCCAGGTGCCGGATTACCCACAGGTACCACATAGCATACCCCGGAGCCGTTACCTGGGGATGATCCTCTCCGTCCCGGATGAGGATGGTATCCTTATCCCGGATGATGTAGGGAGTATCCCCGATGGCAGTAAGCCCAAAACCCTGGGAAGGAAGGAAGCGGTAGTGGTAGATCTCCGGCTGGGGGTGGTGATGAGGGGGATAGCTCGACCATTTCCCCGGTACACCGATGACTTCCCCTATGACCAGGTTTGATTCAGGACGGTTGGTATCATCAAAGATGGTCCGCACGATCCGGGTAGACGTTTCCCGCAGGGTCCCTTCTCCCCGGAATTCGCTGCGGCATGCTTCAGGGGGGTAGAGTTTTACCTCGAAGTCCCGGGGGTTGTCCGTGGCTGCACAGTAAAACTCGGAGGCCTGGTCCTGCGCGCCTATACGTACCCGCCGTTTTGCCGGAACCGAAAGGCACCAGGGGGAATAGTCAAACAGATTGGGTCGAGACACTTCAAAGGGTCCTTCCTTATCTATGGTAAAGAACCCCTTGCCCTGGGATAAAAGCCAGAGGCGCTCATCGGTTTCAGAATAGCTCTCATAGGTTTCGCCGGGCAAAAGACGCAGCACCCCGAAATCCATGAGCATATCCGCGGTGGCGCCGCTCCTTGGCACCAGGGGCGTGTAGCCTCGGTTAAAGGGTGATTTATGCTGAAATTGCATGTTTTCTCCTTATATTAGCTTATTCAGAGCGGACTTCATCAATGAAAACAGCCCGCTTTTCTTTGAGGGATTTTCCTGCGGCCAAAGCCGCGTACATATTCTCTAAGCCGTCTTCCCCGCTTACTTTCGGAGGGGTATGCTGTACGACCGCATCCACAAAGGATGCTAATTCGGCAATATACGCCTCTTTGTACCGTTCCAGAAAAAAGTACAGGGGCTTTTCCTCGGTAACTCCCGCAGCAGTGGACACCCGTACCTGGTTGGGGAGGTCATTTTCCGCTACTGCCACGCCTTTGGAACCAAAGACCTCTACCCGTTGATCATAGCCGTAAACTGCTTGCCGGGAATTATCAATGACCCCCAGCGCACCGTTGGCAAAGGTAAGGGTTACGATAGCAGTATCCACATCTCCGGCCTTCCCGATTTCCGGGTCAATGAGCACTGCCCCGGCAGCATAGACCTGGGTGATCTCACTCCCTGCCTGGAAGCGGGCCATGTCAAAGTCATGGATCATCATGTCCATGAAGAGACCCCCGGAACTCGCCACATACACAGGAGGGGGAGGAGCCGGATCCCGGGAGGTGATCTTGATAAGCTGCACTGCTCCCAAGTCCCCTGCCCGGGTGAGCTCCCGAATCCGCGTAAAGTTATGATCAAAGCGGCGGTTAAAGCCTATCTGAAGGATAAGACCCGCCTGTTTCACCGCAGCCAAGGCTGCCTTCACCCGGGGAACCGACAGGTCTATGGGTTTTTCACAGAAGATATGTTTTCCCGCCGCCGCTGCGGCTATGATGAGATCCGCATGGGTATGGGTAGCACTACAAATCAACACCGCATCAATGGAGGGATCCTTCAGGATATCCCGAGGATCCCTGGAAATGAGCCTCACGCCCAGCCCTTCGGCCCAGGATAGCTGCTCCTGCTGCAATGCGATATCTGCTATGCCTTCAAGCCACGCGCCGGGAACACGCCGAGCACTATTTTCAGCGTGAATCTTCCCGATCCGGCCAAGGCCAATAAGCCCTATTCTTACTACATCCGCCATGGTTCCTCCGACCCTTTTGCTATGCTTTTCCCTATCCACGTATGATTACCGCGTGAAAACGTTTTTAGTTGTTCCATAAATATTATAAGGAATAGCCCCGTTTGTAAAGCGTCTTTTTTCATTTTTCTTGAGTCCCCTTAAAAAGATTTTTATTCTTTATTTATAATTCATTGTCCTGTAAATAATTATACCTATAAAATTTTTATTGACAATTCTGAGAAGCCAGTGGATACTTTTATTTGTAAACGTTTTCACCGTAGAGCGTCTGTATTCTGGCGCGGTAGAAAACAAATACTACTTTTTCCAAGGAGATTGGTATGAAAAAAACAGTATGGGTGTGTATGGCAGCACTTATTGCGCTGTCAGGGTTTGTGGGTTGTTCCCGAAAGCAAGCGGCCGGCGGGGCTAGTAAAACTAGGATCGGGTACATCTGTAACAACTTCAATGATACCTTCCAAGGGTACATCATGAACGAAACCAGGGCCTTCTTTGCAGATAAGCCGGATTACGAGCTTATCTTTCAGGATGCCCAGGAAGATGTGATCAAGCAGCAGGATCTGGCCAATACCTTGCTTGCCCAGGGAGTTAAAGCGCTGATCGTGGTACCGGTGAATACCAATGCCACTGAACCGATTACCAATGCGGCTAAAGAAGCCAATATTCCGTTGATATATGTCAACCGGAATCCCTTTAGTAATCAGTCCCTTCCTCCTCATGTGTACTATGTAGGGTCTCAGGAAGTGATTGCAGGACAAATGCAGATGGAAGCCATGGGTGAACTCCTGGGAGGATCCGGGGGAGTGGCCATTTTGGTGGGTAAACTGGATAACGAAGGGGCCCTCCTTCGCACCGAAGGCAACAAGGATACGATTAAGCGTAAATTCCCTGGGGTCACGGTGCTTGCTGAGGAAACCGGAAATTGGCAGCGAGATCAGGGCTTGAGCCTCACCGAAAACTGGCTTACCGCATACGGAACGAATCTCAAAGGTATTTTGGCCAACAATGATGAAATGGCCCTGGGTGCAGTGGAAGCCCTCAAGGCAGCAGGCCGTACAGATGTGCCGGTCATCGGAGTGGATGCGATCCCTGATGCTAAGGCAGCAGTGGCAGATGGCAGCCTCGCGGCCACCGTACTCCAGGATGCAGCAGGCCAAGGCAGGGGAGCTGCGGAAATCGCTTACAAAGCCCTGCGGAATGAAACCCCGGAATCAATCATCTGGGTACCTTTTGTGCTCATTACCAAGGACAATTTGGATCAGTATCCATAAGTAGTTTTTTGGTTTCTATACTTTGTCCATTTTTGCGAGTTAAGGGGATGACATATGGCAGAATATCTGCTTGAAATGAAAAATATTGTAAAAACCTTCCCCGGGGTCAAGGCGCTACGGGGGGTTGAACTCAAGGTCCGTCCTGGGGAGATTCATGCCCTCATGGGAGAAAACGGGGCCGGTAAATCGACCTTGATGAAGTGCATCATTGGGATGCAGCATCCAACCAGCGGTGAAATTATCTTCGATGGGAAGCTTCAGGGAGCCTATAGCCCTGCTCAGGCCCTGGAGATGGGCATATCCATGATCCATCAGGAATTGAGCCCTGTGCTCCATAGGCCTATCATGGAAAACATCTGGCTTGGCCGGGAACCCCTTAGCCCCCTTGGCTTGGTGGATCATCGGAAGATGTATGAGATGACCCAGGAGGTCCTTAAAGAGATTGACCTGCGTGAGGATCCAAGGACCCTCATGGCCGCCCTTACGGTAGCGAAAATGCAGATGATCGAAATTGCCCGGGCTGTATCCTACAATTCAAAGCTCATCATCATGGATGAGCCCACTTCAGCTCTCGCGGAAAAAGAGATCAAGCAGCTTTTCGTGATTATGAGAAAGCTCAAGTCCCAGGGAAAGAGCATTATCTTTATTTCCCATAAACTTGATGAGGTCTATGAGATCACCGACCGGATCACGGTGTACCGAGACGGGGAATACATCGGTGCCGAGGATACGGCCAAGCTCAAGGTGGATAGGCTCATTACCATGATGGTAGGCCGGAATGTAGAGGAACTGTTCCCCAAGGTAAGCTGTCCCATAGGGGAGGTCAAATTTGAAGTGAAGAACCTCTCGAACCGGAAGTATTTTCAGGATGTTTCCTTTACCGTGCGGCGGGGAGAGATCCTGGGGATTGCAGGACTGGTAGGCGCGGGCCGCAGTGAGCTGGTGGAAACTATCTTCGGGGTGCGGCCTAAAAGCGGCGGTGAAATCTTCATTGACGGAAAAAAGGTGGAAATCAGGAGCCCGGAGGAGGCCATCAACGCTCGGATGGCCTGGCTCACCGAAGACCGCCGGAGTTCCGGGATATTCCCCATGCTGGGGGTGCAGCTCAACATGGTCATCGCCAATATCCCTAAGTTCCTCAACAAGGCTGCGCTCATTCGGGAAACCTACATGCGCTCGGAATGTGAGGAATACATCAAGAAGATCCAGGTGAAAACCGCGGGGCTTGAACAGCGTATTGGAGAATTAAGCGGGGGAAACCAACAGAAGGTCCTGGTTGCCCGCTGGCTTATGACGGATCCGGAGATTCTCTTCGTGGATGAGCCTACCCGGGGTATTGACGTGCTTACCAAATCGGAGATCCACCGCCTGCTCAGCATGCTTGCCGGGGAGGGAAAGTCCATTGTGATGATCTCTTCGGAACTCCCCGAGGTTATGGGGATGAGCGACCGGATCATGGTAATGCATCAGGGAACAGTAACGGGAATCTTAGAGAATTCCCCGGACCTGACCCAGGAAGAACTCATGGCCTATGCCACCAATACCATGGATGAATACTACCAAGCGCAAAAAGAAAGAAAAGCAAAGGAGATACAGTAAATGAAATCTGTAGCTTTACCCAATATTACTCTGGGAAACATCAATATCGGGCAAACTGCCAAGAAGTACGGTATTGTGATTGTGTTGGTGATCATGATCATCTTGCTGAGTATCGTGCAGCCGGCATTCCTCAGCGCCACCAACATCTTTAACGTGTTAACCCAGAGCGCCATCTTCGGCATTATGGCCTTGGGGATGACCTTTGTCATCATATCCAAGGGCATAGACCTCTCCGTAGGTTCGGTCCTGGCCTTTTCCGGGGTGATCGCCGCAAGTCTCGCGCAAACCGCCACGGCTACGGAAAAGTACTTTCCTTCTCTGCCGGTGTTGCCGGTCATCGTTCCTATTCTGACGGCCCTCCTTATCGGTGGAGCCTGCGGGAGCATCAGCGGGCTCTTGATCGCCAAGACCAGGATCCCCGCGTTCATCGCTACCTTAGGGATGATGACCGTGGCCCGGGGCTTTGCCCTGATCTATACCGGCGGCCGGCCGGTGAGTAACATGGTACCCTCTCTCACGGCCTTAAGCGGGAAAGTTTTTAACGTCATTCCTATACCGGTTATCATTTACTTTATCATGATTGTGATAAGTTATATCTTGTTAAACAAAACCCGGTTTGGTAAAAACACCTATGCCATTGGGGGGAACATCACTGCCGCAGAAGTATCCGGGGTGAATGTACCCAAGAATCTCGTTATGATCTACACCTACTGCGGCCTCCTAGCAGGGCTTGCCGCAGTGGTCTTTGCAGGCCGGGTGGGCAGCGTACACCCGGGGGCAGCAGACGGGTATGAGTTGACCGCCATTGCCGCAACGACCATCGGCGGTACCTCCCATTCCGGGGGCATTGGTACCATAGGCGGGGCCTTTGTGGGGGCCTTGGTGCTTTCGGTGATGCGGAACGGCCTTACCCTCCTGGGGGTAAACGCCTACTGGCAGAAGGTTGTGGAGGGCCTCATCATCGTTGGGGCGGTCATCATCGACATGAGAAAGAACGCCAAACGGGATTAAGGAAAGCCATTATACATGCAGGGGATGGTCCCCTGCATGTTTTATCTTCAAAAATGGAGAAAATATATGCAAAAAATTCGTATCGGTTCCGTGGGGCTCGGTCGTTTGGGTATGGCTCATGCTGAAAACATCGCCCTTAAAATCCGCCATGCGGAACTGGTGGCCCTCTGTGATGTGGATAGGTCTAAATTAGACCAAACCGCAGATGCCCTGGGGGTCTCTCATCGCTTCACTACCTTTGAGGATATGCTTTCCTTACCGGAATTAGACGCGGTGGTCCTGGTGTCCCCTTCGGGACTCCACACCGCCCAGATCGCGGCGGCCCTGGATGCGGGAAAACATGTGTTTTCCGAAAAACCCCTGGGAGTTACCGTGGCGGAGTGTAAAGAAGCGGAAAAAGCCGTAGAGGCCCACCCGGATTTGGTGTTCATGCTGGGCTTTATGCGGCGCTTCGATAGTTCTTACCAATATGCCCAGCAAAAAATGGCTGCCGGGGAAATCGGTAAGCCGGTGTTGTTCCGGTCCTACAGTCAGGACCCGGAGAAGGCCATTGCCGGAGCCATTGCCTTTGCCGCTCATTCGGGGGGTCAATTCCTGGACATGGCGGTCCATGACATAGATCTAGCCCGGTGGTTTACCGGGAGCGAACCGGAAACCGTCTATGCCATTGGAGGCTGTTACGTACATCCTGAATTTGCCCAATATAATGACGGGGACAATGTTTCCTGCCTCATGCGCTTTAAGAACGACTGTATGGTGTTCCTCTTTGCAGGCCGTACCGCTCCCCACGGCTATAACGTAGAAACCGAGATCATCGGTACCCAGGGGATACTCCGTATCGCCTCGGTACCCCAGAAAAACCTGGTGGAAGTCCTGGACCGCCATGGGGTGAGACGGGAGTGCAGCGAAACTTTCCTAGAGCGCTTCAGCGACGCCTACTGTAAGGAGATCCAGGAATTTGTGGATTGTATCGTGAGCGGGCAAAAGCCCCGGGTTTCTGTATACGACGGAACCAGGGTTTCAGAAATTGCCTACGCCTGTAAACGGGCCTTTGAGACCGGGGAACTGGTTCGGTTTTAGGGGAAAGCGCTTTGTTTTAAATCGATTGCTTTTGGTCCCGGCTTGTACTTAAGGGGGCATTTATGTACCATAGGGCAAGAAACATAAAGGGAAGCGTATGGTCAGCATCAAAGATATTGCGAAACAGGCGGGGATGTCTCCTGCTACGGTTTCTCGGGTGCTTAATGGAAAAAATAACGTAAATCCAGAAAAACGGGACCAAATTCTTAAAATAATAGCAGAAACCGGGTATGTGCCGAATAAAGCGGCGCGGAGCATGGTGTTACAGCGGAGTTTTACCGTGGGGATCATCATCAATGATACCTTCAACATGTTTCAGCGCCAGCTGTTCTCGTTTATTGAACGGCGGCTTGAATCGTTTGGGTATCATACCCTTTTTTTCTTTATGCAATTTGACGGCGCCAGTGAGGAAGCCTGTCTTGCCCGTTTAAAGTCAGAATCCCTGGACGGCATCATCATGATCCATGAGATGAAAAACCCCCAGTTTTACGCATACGCCCTGGAGATGAAGCTGCCCATTGTAGCGGCTACCTTCAGTACCCAAGGGGTTCCCTCTATTCATGTTAATGAGGAACAGGCGGCTTTTGATGCGGTGAGCCATCTTATCAGCCTGGGGCACCGGAATATCTGCATGATAAGCGGGGACGGCTTTTCCTTTGGCAAGCAAAGGGCTGAAGGATTCTTCCAAGCCCACGAAGCGGTAGGGCTTGAGCGGAACGAAAGCCTCCTGATCCAGGTTCCCTATTATACCATTGAGTTCGGCATGTACGGTATGCGGGAATTCCTGCTGAGGGATAGGGATTTTTCCGCGATCTTTGCCGCCACCGATGAACTGGCTATCGGGGCTCTGCGGGTTTTAAGGGATGAGGGCCTGCGGGTACCGGAGGATATTTCCGTGGTTGGATTTGATGACATTGAAATCGCGGATTATCTCATCCCCCGGCTCACCACCATACGGCAGCCTTTGGATGAGATCGGGGAACAGACCGCGCTTACCCTGCATAGGCTTATCAACGGCTGTCGGGGAATCGGAGCGGATATGATCCTTCCCTATAAGCTTATTATCCGGGAATCTACTGCCCGCAAAAATTGAAGTGCTAGGTATAGTCTTCCAGGGGGAGTATATCCGTCTGGGAAGGCTTCTTTGCCAGGGGCTGGCCCCGGCGCTTCAAGCCTCGTTCCCCCTGCTGGGAGAGGGTAAGTTCCATGATAAGGTCTGAGCAGGTCTTTTCCACTTCCGCTGCGAAGGTATCTACCCTATGGGTAAAGAGGGAATGCGCCACCATAGCGATCATGGCGATAATAAGGCCGAACACCGTGGTAATCAAGGCCTCATAGATACCGTTTGCGACGATCTGGGCGTTCACGTCGGTGGCTTCGGCTATGGATTTGAAGGCGCCTATCATCCCGGAAACGGTCCCCAGAAAGCCGGTGAGGGGCGAGAGGGAACCCAGGGCAGTAAGAAAATTAAAACCGTTTTCCAGGGAGTTGATACAACTCATGGCTTCGGCTTCAAGGGCTTTTTCTATCTGATGTTCCGGCAGTTCAGATCGGTTTACCAAGGTGAGCAGGATCCTCGCGCCTACCCGGCGTTTGCTTAGCCCGGTCAAATACGCTTGGGCTTCAGGAAGTTTATCCTTTAGCAGGCATTCCAGCACGAAGGCTTTGAGATCGTCCAGGCGCAAATTGTGGTACCACAGATACACCGACCGCTCCAAGGCTATGGCAATGGTAGCAATTGAAAAGAAAAGTAAGGGCCACATGAAGATGCCGCCCATTTGAAAAAGGGTCAATAAGGAAAATGAAGTACTCCCGTCTTCCATAGAGGATATACTACCGGTATTCAAAAAAGACTTCAAGAGCGGATTGCCTTAAGCAAACGAGGAAATCCCTGATAATCGCTTGTGGTAACGCTTTTTTAAAGTATACAGGGTATTTTCACCATATCACCACGCTGCGGCTATCCCTATAGCCTTATCGCAGCACCCTGCGAAGGCTTATCGCAGCACCCTGCGAAGGCTTATCGCGGTACCCTGCGAAGGCTTATCGCAGCATCCTGCGAAGGCTTATCGCAGCACCCTGCGAAGGCTTATCGCAGGGTACCGCCTGCGTCCGGGAAGCGGGTCTTGAGTTCCTCCCGAACCGCGTTGAGCAAGGTCCATAACCCGTGGGTGCCGGCAAGCTCATAGGCATTTGAAAGGCTCGCGGATCGCCATGTAAGGTTCTCCCCGTCCATTATCAGGATGTTTTGCCGCTTTAATTAACGCAAAACTCCTCCTCTATCCCCTCTCTAGGGGTATGAGAAACTTACGCGTCCTTAAGCAGGGGGTCTGGTACCGGATATGTTCCCGTATCAATAACCGCGAGCCCCTGTTCAACCGGACTGACGCCCTCCTCCTTTTCGCCTGCGTATTCCGCCAGGCGAAAAAACGCTTCCCCTTCGACTTCCGTACCCTGCAGCTTGAGGATGACCGGCTTACGTTTTTCATTAAGCCAGAGGACGGGTTTCAGTTGCCGCAGATAATG
>JAITEL010000034.1 GCA_031282065.1 Treponema sp. | reverse complement strand
CATTATCTGCGGCAACTGAAACCCGTCCTCTGGCTTAATGAAAAACGTAAGCCGGTCATCCTCAAGCTGCAGGGTACGGAAGTCGAAGGGGAAGCGTTTTTTCGCCTGGCGGAATACGCGGGCGAAAAGGAGGAGGGCATCAGTCCGGTTGAACAGGGGCTCGCGGTTATTGATACGGGAACATATCCGGTACCAGACCCCCTGCTTAAGGACGCGTAAGTTTCTCATACCCCTATAGAGGAGATAGAGGAGGGGTTTTGCATTAATTGAAGGGGGTAAAAAATCCACGAGATAGGGGGGAGAACCTTCCTTGGGGATCGGCGAGCATTTCAAATTCCTATGCGTTTATCCTGCCATGCAAGATTTGGCTATAGCCCTGGGAAGCCAGACTAGGGTATACTGATCTTCCCATGCATACGGTATGGGATGTACGAAGGAGTATAGCCTATGGCAGTAATAGGGCATCCTGATCCAGGACCCATACGGGGAGATCCTGATAAGGCCCCTTTCTCAGCAGCCGATGGGGGTTTACAAGAAGTTCTGGTAACAGTCGCCCTGGAGCATATGATCCTCTCCCCTTCCGGGTGGCGGGGGATCTTTGTAAAAGGGGGAGATGAGGAATGTGCCGATGAAACCCTTTCCCCAGCCCATACCATAATACTTGCTGCAGGAGCAAAGGTCTTTGCCGACTATATAAAAGCCCTCCCCCCAAAGGACTCTGCCCCGGGGCCGGTGCTTATTGTGGGTATGGATACCCGGCCCACAGGCAGGGCCATAGCGGATCTGCTGATCCGGGTCTTCCTGGCCGAAGGCTGCGGCGTCCGCTTTGCCGGTATTACCGCTGCTCCGGAGATCATGGCCTATGCCCGCTCCTGCGATGCCCAGGGTAAAGCCGCGGGTTTTGTCTATATTTCCGCAAGCCACAACCCTATTGGGCATAACGGCCTCAAATTCGGCCTTACCGACGGAGGGGTACTGCCGGCTCCAGAGGCGACTATCCTGATCGAGCATTTTCGCTCCTTTATGGCCTCTGCTGACCGGACCTCCCAGGCAAAAGCCCTGGTCCTGAGGGCAAACCCGGAAATGGTGGCCCAGGTCTATGCTGCTTCGCCGGGTATCAAGGCAGAAGCCTATGCCGCGTATCTTCACTTTACTCAGGAAGTGGTGAACGGACACGCAAAAACCCCGGCATGCTCCGGCTCAGGGGCTGTTCTGGAAGCAGTAGCCCGGGGGCTCCGCCAGTTTCCCCTGGGCATTGCCGCGGATCTCAACGGGTCTGCCCGGACCTTGTCTATTGACCGGGATTTTCTTACATCCTTAGGGATAGCTTACTATGGTTTTAATGACAAGCCCGGAGTCATTGCCCACCGTATCGTCCCTGAAGGCGAAGCCCTGGAACCATGCCGGCAGTTTCTGGAGGCTCTGCATCAGAAGGAACCTTCGGTCCAGGTAGCCTATGTACCGGACTGCGATGGAGACCGGGGCAATTTGGTGATCTGGGATGCGGGGGTCCAATGCGTCCGCTGCCTGGATGCCCAGGAGGTCTTTGCCTTAGCCTGTGTGGCTGAACTGGCCCATCTGGTGTGGACCGGGGAACTGAGCTATGACCCCCAGGGACAGGCGCTTCAGAACGTGGGGGTGGTGGTAAACGATCCTACCTCCCTTCGGATTGACCAGATCGCCCAGGCCTTTAAGGTGGCCCTTTTCCGGGTTGAAGTGGGGGAGGCCAATGTGGTGGGCCGTGCCCGCAAGCTCCGGGAACAGGGGTATACGGTGCGTATCCTCGGTGAAGGTTCTGCCGGAGGGAACATCACCCACCCCTCAGCGGTCCGGGATCCTATCAATACGGTTATGGGTATCATCAAACTGCTTGCCATTAGGAAGCAGGGGGACAAGCCGGGATTCTTTAAGCTGTGGCGGGATCGTTCACCCCAGGCCGGGCTGTATAGGGAGGATTTTTCCCTCTCGGATATTATCGCCTCCCTGCCCAGGTTTGTAACTACCGGTTCCTATACTCAGGAAGCGCTGCTACAGGTTAAGACCCAGGATCATGCAGCGCTTAAAACCCGCTACCAGGGGGTATTTCTTCGGGAGTGGGAAAGGCGCAGGCAGTCCCTTGAAAGTCGGTACGGTATTTCAGGCTGGGAAGCGGCCTGTTATAATGGTATAGAAGAAAAACGGGGGCTTACCCGTTTTGGAGAAGCCCGCCGGGGGGGCTTGAAGATCACCTTTACTAACCAAAAGGCTCAGCCCATCGCCTGGATCTGGATGCGCGGTTCTGGAACCGAACCGGTATTCCGGGTTATGGCTGATGCGGAAGGCCCTGATCCAAGCATGGAACGGGATCTTATCCGGTGGCAGCGGCGTATGGTTATTGAGGCAGATGAAGCCGCAGATTAGGAGAGGAAAATGGGTATACGGGGAGAATTATTTTCAAAGAAGGTGCTGTTGCAAAACAGAACCTACTTTTTTAACGTGAAAGAAAACCGCATGGGAGACTTGTACCTCAACATCGTGGAAAGCAAGAACCGGGAAACCGAAGGCTTTGAACGCCAGTCAGTGATCCTCTTTGCAGAGGATATTCAAGCCTTTCTCGGCGGATTTGACGAATCCCTGCGGGTTCTGGAAAAGGCGAACCGGGAGCGCAAACGCAGTGGGCCTCCCAAGCCGGCCTGGCCGGGACCCGGGGCATCCGGGGTCGGGGAAACCCCCGGAGCACCCAGGGGCTAAACGGGGACCGGCGAAAAAGGAAGCCCGCCCGGCCCGGGGAGATGAGCCTTCCCGCCGGAAACCCGCGTCTGTTCGAATTCGAGTCGTCCCGCGGAAGGACAGCTAGCCTTATAGGCATAAAAAGGCCCCGGGGAAAGGAGTAACCCCGGGGCGCAATCATAAAGGAAGGAGGAATATGAAACAGTACAAAGCTGTACCTATCCTTAATAACAATAGAAAAAATAAAAAGTAACACCCCCGGCTGATTTTATCGTCAATTATTGCTGAAAGCCTCACCGAAGCAAAGCTCACTGGACTGCTTCCATTGGGCAATCGTATGTTCATAGGCGGCTATGGTGGCTGCTAAGGTAATATCCTGGACCGCGCCCCGGCCGCCCCAATCAGCGCCGTCCATGTGGTAGAGGTGCTGCAAGACCCCTTGGAGATCCGCTATGGTGCAGCTTGGATCCCTTTCTCTTCTGCGCTGGAGACCGCGGACCTCTGCTTCAAAGGTGTTCTCGTAGGTTATATCCTGCCAGTCAACTGATACGCCCATGCTCACCCTCCTGGTTCATAGGTAATGCGTCGTTTTATCGTCAAACCCGGACTGGGGATCAGCACCCCTAAACGAGGGATCATCCGTATTTCCTGCCGCTCTGTCCAATTACCCCGCCTATCTAGGGTGTACTCATAGCGAAAAGCCACGGCTGTCTCAGGCTTAGCATCGGAACCGGGGAGCATAGCCGCCAGGAAGCCCCTCTCGTCCCATTGGAGGGTGTAGCGTTGCATAGCTCCGGTCATTACCGGCTCTTCCCCTGCTGCACCCGGGAGCGCGCTTTCAGGAACCGGACGTTCCCAATAGCGGGGATAACTGGTTTGCTGATTCTTTTGATAATACAAGGCCGAAAATCTGCCCCGGGCCGCAAGGATTTCTGAAACATTGCCAAAACTATCGTACTCATACCATTCGCTGCTTTCCTCCCCGCCGGTATGGCTCACTAGGCTTCTGATATGCGGGTCTTCACCGGCATATCGGGAACGGGAATTAAAGAAACCCAGGGCATTTCCTTCAGGATCATACCAGGTCTCGGAAATGCCGCCGGAATCCGATTGAAAGGCCAGAAAATAGACCTGTTCCCCGCTGCTCAGCCGCGCCACAACGCGAGAAGGGGTCTCCTGTCGTATACACTCCAGGTTCCAAGCACTATCCTGCCAGGTAATGGTAAGGCTCTTAGCATCTTGAGGCATCTGCCGTATCTGGGCAAAGGAGCCCTCTAAGCAAACCGGGAATTCCACTAAGGCGCCCTTCTTCCAGCAGGCCCGGTACTCCGCTTCCTCAAGGACCAGGGTAATAGCGGCGGCCTTACCCGCCCGCAGGGTGAACGCATCAGGAGGTATGCTTATATCCCAATCAGGACGCCAGGGGATGTCTTTTTGTAAGGTAAAAAGCAGCATGGGTCCTAATGGACAGGGAGCATCCTTGAGGGCTTCAGTTGCCGTGGGCATGGATAGCCCGGTATCTTCTTGTGCCGGTACAGAGCCGGGAAGCCCGCTTTGGAGAAAAACAAGACAAATCAGGGTAAAGAAAAAGGACCTACGCATGATACCCCTAAGTATACCGGAGGGGATCTGGCAAAACCAGCGCAGAAGTCAATAAAACATGTAAGAGAACAGGATAAGCAGCCGATCCCCAAAACGTATCCCGGACCATTGGGGACATGCCGGAATGGTTTCCTTATCAGCACTGCCCGGCGTCGAGGCACGACGTAATGTTGCGTCGAGGCACGACGTAAGGCTGCGTCGAGGTACGACGTAGTGTTGCGTCGAGGTACGACGTAAGGCTGCGTCAAGGCACGACGTAAGGCTGCGTCGTGTCTCGGATATGGCGGGCCGTTCCTTCGGCTATAGAAATTGATGGGGGGCCGAAAGGCCCCCCAAACCCCCCGGAATTTTTGTCCAGATCATCCCAAGCTAGAGGCAAGGGGCGCTTCGCTTCCTTACCACCACTGCCCGTCAGGGGCTTTAAACCCGCTGGCGGGTGGGGTATTCTGGGGTGCATGGATATTAATTTCTATTCCCTCGGCGCTGCCGAGGAGGTAACCGGTTCTAAGCATGTAATCGAGATAGACGGGAAGTCATACCTCGTGGATTGCGGTGCATTTCAGGGTTCCCGCTCTGAGGCGGATCGGAAAAACCGGAACTTCGGTATAGCCGCCGACCGGATCGAGGCGGTAGTCTTAACCCACGGCCACCATGATCACTGCGGCCTCCTGCCCTTGCTCACGAAACAGGGCTATCAGGGGAACATCTACGCCACCCCGGCGACCCGGGACATTTCCAACCTCATCATGATGGATTCCGCCAATATACAAGCCCGGGACGCGGTGTACCTGCGGAAACAGGCCGCGAAAAAGGGGGAGACCTTCACCTGGACGCCCCTCTACGATGAAAAGGACGCAATTACGGCGACGAACCAAATCGTGGGCATATCCTATAAGCGCCCGGTTTTTATCGGCGATGGGGTGAGCCTGGAATTCTACGATGCCGGCCATATTCTGGGTTCTGCTATGGCCTTCATTACCGTCAAAAAACAGGGAAAGGAGACCCGCATCCTCTGTTCAGGGGATCTGGGGCGCAAGGGAAAGCCCATTATCCGGGACCCCGAGCAGGTCCCCGCGCCGGACTACATCGTGCTGGAGAGCACCTATGGAGACCGGCTGCATGAGCGCCCAGAGGACGCCCTGGAAAAGCTCGCAGAGATTGCCCGGCGGACCGTACAGACCAAGGGCAAGATCCTCATTCCGGCCTTTGCCATAGAGCGGACCCAGGAACTGGTGTACTACTTTCACCTTATGGTAGACCAGGGCATCATCCCGGAGATACCGATTTATGTGGATTCCCCTATGGCCACCAATGCCACGACCATCTTCCAAGTACACCCGGAATGTTATGATGAGACCATCCATGAGGCCTTTATCAAACACCACAAAAATCCCTTTGGCTTCAATGCCCTCCATTTCACCACCAGTGTCGGTGAGTCCAAGGCCCTCAACGAGCACCCGGGCCCGCTCATCATTATTTCTGCGGATGGCATGTGCGAGGCAGGCCGGATACAGCACCACCTTATCCACCACATCGAGGATCCGAACACCACCATCTTGACCGTGGGCTATATGGCAGAGCATACCCTGGGCAGGCGTATTCGGAACAAGGAAACAGAGGTGAAGATCCACGGCCAATGGTTTAAGCGAAAAGCCCAGGTTGAGGAGATCCACGCCTTCAGCGCTCATGCGGATTATGCGGAAGCCGCAGCATGGCTGGGCTCATTGGACAGGTCCCGCTTAAAGCAGATACTGCTGGTGCACGGGGAGCCCAAGGCGCAGCGGGCCTTTAAGGGATACCTCAGGGAACAGGGCTATGCCGATACGGAGATAGTCCAATACGGCAAGACCTACGCGATGAGCGAATGAAGGGAGCACGCTATGGGGTATCTTACAGGATTTCACGCCATAGAAGAGGCGCTTAAATCGGGAAAGGCCAGCGGTCCCCTGCTCGTTGCCAAAGCAGGGCCCAGGGCACAGGAAAGCATAGCCCTGGCCCTGGCCCGTAAGGTAGCGGTCAACCGGGTGGGCACCCACGAGCTGGATAGACTGGCCACAGATCACCGGGGGCTTGCCTTGTACGTGGCAGAGCCCTGGGGGAAACGGGAAATCACCCTGGAGGGCTTCCTTGCGGGCCTGGGGGATAGGCAGGATGTGCTGGTGGTGGTGCTGGACGAAATCACCGACCCCCACAACTACGGGGCCATACTCCGTTCCTGCGACCAATTCGCCGTGGATCTGGTCATAACCCGGCACCGGCGTATTGCCAAACACGCCGATAGTATCGCCCACACCTCGGCCGGAGCGGATGCCTGGGTAGCTGTTGCAGAGGTGCCCAACCTGCTGCGGGCAGTACAGGACTTACAGGAAGCCCGCTTCTGGATCTATGGAGCGGACATGAAGGGGGAGCCTCTCTATACCCAGGATCTACGAGGCCGCCTTGCCCTCATTCTGGGCGGGGAGGGAGCGGGGCTATCCCGGCTGTTGCGGGAGCGCTGCGATGCTTTGGTGGGCATACCCTGTAAGGGCCGGCTGGATTCCCTCAATGTGTCGGTGGCTGCGGGCATACTCTGCTACGAGGTCCTGCGGCAGCGAAGCGGAAAAGCCTAGCCTTTTATTTTTTGAGGTTTCCTTCTATACTCTACCCTAATGATGAAAGGGGCTCGGGGTGTTTTTAAACGAAGGAAACAGAGCAGCTTAGGAGGCTGGTGTTTGTATGGGGTCTTGTGTATCCTGCCTTTTACCTTAGCTGCCCAGGAGCCTGCGTCTCAAAGGACTTTGCGTTTTCCTGGACTGTATTTTATGGATACGGTGCGGTCTTTGGCTAAGGGGGGAGGGAACTACGGGGTTCCCCAGGAAGGGGAGCTGCCTCCCTTAGAGCGGGACTTGTCCATACTGCTTAACGATGATGTTCTTGCCTTTTATGGGCATCCTAATTCAATGAACATGGGCATACTCGGAAGGTACTCTATTGAGGAACTTGATACCCGTCTCACTAGGCTGGCTGCGGAATATCGGGCGGTGAATGGGGGACGGGGGGTGCGTAAGGCCTTTTATATCATCTTTGGGACCGTATGGCCCCAAGGGGAAATAGGGATCATCAATGAAGAACTGCTTATGAAATATATCAACTATGCCCTTACCCATGATATGCTGGTGTTCATCGATCATCAGATAGGCCGGTATAATCCGGTGGATGCCATTAAGCGGATGTTTCCCTTTCTGCGTTATCCCAATGTGCACTTGGCCTTGGATCCGGAATGGCGGACCATCAAACCCATGAAGGAAATCGGGACGGTTACTGCGGCGGAGCTTAACCAGGTGCAACGGGTGATGGAAGAGTATATAGAGGCAAACCAGATTCCTGGGGAACGGATGCTGGTGATCCATCAGTTTAATTGGCGGATGATCCAGAACCGGGAACAGGTACGAACCAACTTCCAGCGGGTCCGCTTGGTACACTGCGCGGACGGCTTCGGCCCGCCCCACCTAAAACGGGATTCCTATGCCTTTAATGCCCAGGCCGGCAATATGCCGGTTAAAGGCTTCAAACTCTTCTATAACTTCAACATCCCGGGCGCAGGCTATGACAGTCCCCTGCTCACACCCAAACAGGTCTATGAACTCACACCCCGGCCCTATGTGATCATGTATCAATAGCCCGCCAGCGGGTTTAAAGCCCCTGAAGGGCAGGGGTAATAAGGGATCGAAGCACCCCTTGCCTCTAGCTTGCAGTGGTCATGGCATTCATACGCGGGGAAACCCGTGAGCAGATCATCATGCTGCTAACAATCAGATGCCCGTATAGCCTTGAAGGGAAGGACATCGCTATTGCGTCATGAAATGAGGCAACGCGCAGGCTTGAAGGAAGGGGCTGTTCCGGGTACCTTAGAGGTTATGGCTCGTTCTGCCGGTGCTTTGCTGCGTCAGGGTTCAATCCTCTCACTGCTTACCTTTATTTCCCGCGTCCTGGGCCTCCTTCGGGAAATGGTTAAGGCTCATTTCTTGGGAACCAGCGCGCTCTCGGATGCCTTCTCAGTGGCATTCTTAATCCCGAACCTGTTTCGCCGGCTCTTTGCCGAAGGGTCTATCGCGGTGGCCTTTATTCCTACCTTTAAAGAATACCTCCTGGAAGGTGACCAGACCAAGACCAGGGAATTCTTGTCCAGTGTTTTTACGGTATTGCTCTGTTTGGTAAGCCTTGCAGTTTTTGTGGGGATACTCCTCACCCCGTGGATCGTGCCCTTTTTCGGTATGGACCTTACCGAGACCGGCTTCTTAACCCGGCTCATGTTCCCGTTTTTGGCCTTTGTCTCTTTGGCGGCATTTTTCCAGGGCATCCTCAATAGCGTGCATAGCTTTACCCCCTCAGGCTTGGCCCCCATCCTGCTCAACCTGCTTACCATTATGTGTGCCTTTGTCCTCAGCCCGTTTACCGCGAATCCTGCCCGGGCTATGGCCCTGGGGATACTATTGGGGGGATTGCTGGAAGCGGCGATTCAGTTTCCCTTTGTCCTACAAAAAGGGTATAGCTTCTCGTTTATTGCGCTTACCAGGGCCTTCCAAAACCCTGGGCTCAAAAAGGTACTCCGCCTCATAGGGCCTACCATCATCGGCATGGCGGCGTATCAGATTAATGACCTGGTGTCTACTGCCTTAGCGGGAAATGCCGGAGAAGGGGTGGTGTCCAGTCTCCAGTATTCCCTACGGCTCCAGGAACTGATCCTTGGGGTATTTGCCGTTTCCATGGGAACGGTGCTCCTGCCGGACTTGGCAGAGCACGCCAAATCAGGGCGCTGGGACCGGTACCAAGAGCGGCTGGCCTCGGCCTTGCAGATCATCGCCCTTATCACCATTCCCATTACCTTTTTTTCCTTGGCCCAGGGGAGTAATATGATTCAACTGCTCTTTCGGACCAATCGCTTTGGCGATGATTCGGTGCGCTTGACCCTGGCGGCTTTTAGCTTCCACATGCCCGGGCTTTTTTTCATTGCCCTCAACCGTATTCTCGCGCCGGCCTTTTATGCTCAGAGTGATTCTAAGTCTCCCACCCTGGCAGGACTGTGCTCTTTTGCGGTTAATATCACCTTCGCCGCAGTGCTGGCGGGTCCTATGCAGGGCGCCGGGATTGCCCTCGCCCTTAGCCTGGCCAGTGCGGTCAATACGGTGCTGCTCTTTTGCTTCCTCAGGAACAAGCCCTGGATTGCCTTGGGGAGGGTCCTCGCCGCAGCTTCGGTATATACCTTAAAGCTCAGCCTTTTTTCGGGTATTGCCTTGTTTCCGGTCCTGTGGGTGAGTCCCTTCCTGGCTGCCTGGTCTGCAGGCCGGGGGCGCTTGTTGGCCTACGGACTTCCCCTGCTCATTACCGGCTTAGGGTATGCGCTGCTGGGCGTTCTGCTCTTACTCATCAGCAAAGACCGGCATATCCAGGGGCTATGGCGGGCCCTGGGAGGCTTTGGCAAGAGACACAACGCAAGATAAGCAGAGACCTATCCGCCAGGGTCTGTCTAGGATGCCAGCTTTAGGACATTTTTATGATATACCACCTTGACAGTTCCTTTTTTCTCTAATATCTTAGGCAAGATGGTTTCAAGAGGTCAAATTTTGAAACCCGCTCATGAGTCCTATAAAAGTATACTTTTTTATACAGAGGTTTGGCGATGATACAAATGATCGTTTGTGATTTATTGTTATACTACCCCCCCCCCCCCCCCATTTTGTCATAAATATTTACCTCCTGTCCAAGGAGGGCCCCAGTGAGTACGCTTAAGGACTACGCTGGACTCCTGCGCTTCCCCCATTACATCAAAAACTTACTCATATTTATTCCCCTCTTTTTCAGTTTCGTTTTTTTTAATATCCGTGCTTTGGCCGTCTCCGCAATGGGGTTTGTGATTTTTTCGGTGCTCTCTTCCATCGTGTATGTGCTTAATGATATACAAGATAGAGAAAAAGACCGGCTGCACCCCACCAAACGCCTGAGGCCTCTCGCAGCAGGGAAGATTCCGGTGTCCCATGCTCGTGTTACTCTTTGGGTATTAACCGTGGTGCTGATAGTTCTAGTGTCGCTGTTGGGTATCCTAGAAAACCGGTTGACTACCTGGCTTGGGGTGGGACTTTTAGTAGTCTATCTGGCTCTTAACATCGGTTATAGTTATGGCTTAAAAAATATTCCCCTCGTGGATATTAGCATCCTCGCTTCGGGCTATGTGATTCGGGTTCTGTTCGGTGCCCTGATTATCGGGAGCGCTATTTCTGTCTGGCTGTATTTGATGATTACGGTGGGTGCCTATTATCTGGGCTTGGGGAAACGGAGGAATGAAATCACCACTACGGGAAAAGAGGGGGAAACGCGGGCAGTCATGCGCTTTTATTCCCATAATTTTCTTGATAAAAACATGTATATGTGCCAGGCTCTCTGTGTGGTATTTTACGCCTTATGGAGCATAGATACGGCAACCGTACAAAGACTACATACAAACGCCTTTGTGTATACCATACCACTTTTTCTGATCATAGTACTCAAATACAGCCTCAACATAGAAACCGCTTCTGATGGAGACCCCACGTCGATTGTGTTGCATGATAAGCTGTTGCTGATATTATGCGCTGCGTACCTGGTCTGGGCGTTCTGTATTATTTACTTCAACCGGAGTATCCTATGAATGTCTATGATTTTGATGGAACCATTTATGCTGGGGATGCGTCTATAGATTTCTATCTTTTTGCCTTAGTTCGGCGTCCTGTTCTTGTGCTCTTATTACCCTTTCAGCTTTGGGGTATCCTTGCGTACCTGCTTGGCCTTTGGAGCAAGGAACAGATGAAAGGAGCTTTTTTCTCCTTTGTCCCCCGTATTCCCCTGGAGCGTATGGTACAGGAATTTTGGAAAAGCAAGGCGCATAAGATACAACCCTGGTATCTGGAGCAAAGGAGCGAGGATGATCTCATCATCTCCGCATCCCCGGAGTTTTTGCTGGAACCGTTCGTGCGGGACTATCTGCGTTGCGGCCTCTTGGCCTCGCCGGTTGACCCGCAAACCGGCGCATACCGGGGGAAGAACTGCTACGGGGAAGAGAAGGTGAAGCGCTTTAGGGAGCGCTATGGGGAAGACACGATAGATGCGTTTTATAGTGATGATTATGCCGATATGCCGCTCATGCGAATAGCGGAACAAGCCTTTTTGGTAAAAAGAAAAACAATTAGTAAGGTGGAGTTATAAATTGGGTAACATTCTTTTAATTCTGGTCAGCGTTTCCTTAAATGCCGCCGCTCAAGTGCTTATGCGTACCGGTATGTTAAAGGTCGGTGAAGTAAGTATCAGCGCCCAAGCGTTATTCAAAGCACTGCCGGCAATGGTGGGCAATGGTTTCTTATGGCTATCTATCGGCTGTTACGGCGTGAGTATTATCACCTGGATGATGATTCTTTCCCGGGTAGAAGTAAGTTTTGCCTATGCTTTTTCAAGTCTGGGCTTTGTTTTGGTAACGGTATTGGGATATATATTTCTCAAAGAACATATCTCTGTAATCCGTATTATAGGAATTGCGATAGTTTGTGTTGGTATTATTTTGGTCGCGAGGAGTTAGAAGATGTTTTTCATGACGATTAAAAGCAAATTAACCGAAAGACAATCAATATTACATGAAACCGTGTTTATGAATTATTTGTTTGTATTATCTGGCACAATGATGACACTCTTATTGTCACCTAATGCATCAATCATGCTAATACTAATTAGTGTCTTATGCTCTTTTATACTACTGTGTATTCTTGCTTTTAAGGTACATTTTCTTAAAATAGTTTCACATGACCTGAAATATTACACTTGTATTATTTCTTTCGTATTTACTGTAGTTATGGTTTACTGTTCCTCAACATTTTTTCTAAATCAATTTGTTGCTGTTAGCGAGAAATTAAAACAATCAAGAGCTTTAGCTGATTTATCTCAAGATATAATGAGTACGATATTAACAGCAGGTATAATTTCTATAGGCTTTTTTTCCGTGTTTTCAATTTTTGTGTTCTTTTGTTATTTTTTTAAAAAAATACTGCCTATAGTTCACGAAAACATGAAAGAAACAGTAAAATTTGAAAAAATATACCTGATTATTGTCTCATTTTTTGCTTTACTACTTATATCTATAATATTTAACCAAACCAATGTGTTTTATAATCCTAGTATTAATGGACAAGATTTATGCGGATTTCAACGCAATATTGGGATTTTATATACTACTGATACGGGGTATCTGGTTGGATTTGGCAATACATATCTTCATGTAAACGCCACGGAATGGAAACAACCATTGTTCAGTTTATTTGCAATGCCGTTTGGGATTACAGCTTTTATTTTATCGAAAATATTCTTCTTTGTTCCCAACGCTTATTTTATAATAATCAATGTTATACAAATAATTTTGTTGCAGTTTTCCTTAGTTCTAATTTCCCGGATGGCAAAGTTAAATCCTTCGAATGCATTATTTTTTTTCGGAATATCGACTTTGTCATATCCGGTCTTATTTTTCTCGCTGAACATGGAACAGTATATCTTTCCGGTGTTTTGGCTGGTATTATTTATTTATGCTTGCATATTCAAAAAGCAATATCAAGAATCTTCTTTTATACCAGCGTCTGGTTCAATGCTTTCTTCAGTGGTGCTTTTCCCTTTAATGGTGAATAAAAAAGATTTCATAGAACAACTAAAGCGAACTGCCATAAAATTTGGGATAGCAACAACGATATTCGGTCAACTTCCGCTCTTTCTAAATATATTTTCGTCGCTAAAAAAGGCTGTTGCCTTTACGGGCATTGATCTTTCTTTTACCGATAAATTATTTCAATATTTCAATTTTATTTCTTTGTGCCTGATAAAACCGAATATAGTTACAGACATCAACCAATACCAGCAGTTTACCATACATATTTACACACTATCATCGGTAACGGCTGTCAATATTATCGGCGTTGCTTTATTGCTTGTCGCGATTATTGGGTTTATATTAAATCATCAAAACAACTTTGCGTGTATTTGCATGTTTTGGGTTGCATATTCATTTGTTATCCTCTGTATAATCGGATGGGGTACTAGTGAAAATGGACTCATATTATATAGTCTGTACTTTTCATGGGCATTTCTGTGTCTTGTTTTCATGGCTATTGAAAGAATATGTGATCATTTTTCGGCTATAAAATATATTATATATTCCATAGTAATTATCATTTTAGCCGTCATAAATATCGCCGGCATATATGAGATAATTGCATTTGGGATAAAATACTATCCTGTTTTATAAGCGCCTATACATGGGGAAATGCCGTTACCCGTGCGTCACGAAGCCCGTGAAAGAAGGAAAGATCGCGTATGTCCATGAAGAAACTCTGAAAAGTATGACCCTACAAAGAAAAGAACGCCCTTTATACCCATTTGGCCGTTGAGTGGATTTTGAAACACCCCTTGAAATGGGTTTCGCTTTTCCCCAAAAAGATATTTTATCTGTATGGTGTGACGGATTTGTCTTTTAATTATGTGTTTGTTCCTTCTATAACAGAGTCAATGCAGCAGGGAGATGGAAGTTTACGTGCG
>JAITEL010000124.1 GCA_031282065.1 Treponema sp. | reverse complement strand
CCTTAAGCTTGGGGTGATCGGGACGCACGGAGTGGAGGCGGGTGCTTTCGTCATTGGGAGGGCGAAGACCGAAACAATCCAGACAGTACAGTGCCCGCGGTGGATTGCTTCGCTGTGCTGGCAATGACGGGGCCGGGCCCCCCATGGCGGGCAGTGGTGATAAGGCCGCAGATCCGAGTGGAGGCGGGTGCTTTCGTCATTGGGAGGGCGAAGACCGAAGCAATCCAGACAGGGCAGTCTCCGCGGTGGATTGCTTCGCTGTGCTGGCAATGACGGAGCGGTGCCCCCCATGGCGGGCAGTGGTGATGAGGGATCGAAGCGCCCTTTGCCTGAAGCTTAGGGTGATAAGGCCGCGCATTGGAGTGGAGGCGTGGGCTTTCGTCATTGGGAGGGCGAAGACCGAAGCAATCCAGACAGGAAAGTCTCCGCGGTGGATTGCTTCGCTGTGCTGGCAATGACGGGGCCGGGCCCCCCATGGCGGGCAGTGGTGATAAGGCCGCACATCCGGGGGAGGCGTTGGCTTTCGTCATTGGGAGGGCGAAGACCGAAGCAATCCAGACAGGAAAGTCCCCGCGGTGGATTGCTTCGCTGTGCTGGCAATGACGGGGCGGGGCCCCCCATATAAAAAAGCCGGATGTTTTCGCTAAGGAAGCGCCGAAAACACCCGGCAAAAAGCTTTTTACCTGAACTTCAAGTTAGTTGGTAACGGTAGCAGTCCAGTTGCCTTGGGGCAACACACCGTTGTAGTACAAGCTGATCTGCTCCTGGAAATCGCCATTCTTGAGAACCGCTATAACATTGTAGTGTCCGGCGCTGAGGGCCGCGCTCTCCTTGGTTCTAGCAGCATCATCGTTGCCTACGAGCTCCGCTTTGGTAATAGCAGCACCAATCGGGATAAACTGGGAAAGAATCGTATCGTCTGAAGCAGGATAGTTGGAGCTGTCATAGAACGTATCCGGCACTGCATAGAACGCTATCGAATCACCGGTGTACAAACCGCTTGTAACTCGTTCCACTGCGACCCGTATCTTCCTACCGGTTACTCCAGTAACCTGCGCGGCATAAGTAGAACCGGCAGTCTGTATATTGGTAGTGGTCGTCCAGGGATCAGTACTCAAGTTAACTAGAGCGGAGTCAACCTCTGCACCGCCTACCTTGGCAACCAGCTTGTAGGTCCATGCCTGACGATATGCCGGTACCTTATCACCACTGAGCGTTACCTGGATAAGCCCAGCTTCACCCGTCGTCGGTATAGTAACACCAGTTACTGCTTCCCACCCAAGGGCATCAGTGGAGGCACCAACGCCTTCGTGCCTATACAGCTCATAGCTAAGACCATCGGGTTTCGCAGTCTGCGTCCAGTACAAGCTGACATCATAACTCCCATTCAGGGCGCCATTGGTATACAACTCTATCGGGGTGGCAGTGAAGTTGGAGATAATACCCCTATAGGCTGCGGATTCCACGGGCCCACCGGTATTGTAGTAGCTGGTCGCATAGTAGGCGGTAACCTGGGCCTTCTGTTCCCCGGAAACGGTACCATTGTAGTTATACACCACCTTGGTTCCGTCTGGAGAAAGGTTAAGGTCAGCAGTCTGGAAAGGAGAACTATTAAACGTTCCCCGATACCATACCCCAGGATTAGCGTCTTTAGTCCAGGATACCTGTACCCTCTGATTCCCATTCGGTAAGGTTACCTTGGCAACCGTCAGGCCGGCAACTTTCGCTACGGTATAGGCGCTCTGAGCAGGGATCTTAGTCACCTCAGCAGCGGGAATCGTAACACTGGATGTTCCGTTCTGCACCACATCAACGCCCCGGGGAACGCTAGTGGACCTACTGCTCACCGCAACAACCGTATAGGTGTAATCGGTACTCGCTTTCAAGACATTGGTAGTGGAGATGATGTCGTAAAAGCGGATACTCCCGTCATTAAACAGGGGGTTTGAGCTCCCGGACACTTGTACCGCAGGCTCATCACCGGTCTTCCGCCATACCTCATACGTCTCTGCATCGTAC
Source organism: Treponema sp. (assembly GCA_031282065.1). Lineage (GTDB taxonomy): Bacteria > Spirochaetota > Spirochaetia > Treponematales > Breznakiellaceae > JAIRLU01. Next base: position 15,579 of record JAITEL010000124.1, on the reverse strand, counting down.
ACCGGGTCCCACGTTAAGGTAATGACACCCTCATGGGCATTGACCGCCGTTAAATTGCCTGGTCCTGACAGGGAAGGTACGGTCTCCGTCTCGGTTACGTCATACCCCTTGTCGTCACAAGCACTGAACATGAGGAAAAGGGCCAAAAGGCTGGCTCCTCCCGCAAGTAGAGATTTTCTCATATCTCATACTCCTTTATACCGGCCTCTTACGCTGCCGGTTGTATCACGGACTTAGCGCCCGCGTTTCTGATGGCCCTGCTTTCGCAGTGCTCCTTCAGACCACACACAACCCTTTCCCGGCCCTCATGGCAGCACCGGCTTTGCACGAGCCCGGGCCTGCAGAGTGAATACTTGGGTATAAAAGGAGAAACCCCGTTTAAGGCAAGACTCGCCTTTTGGGGGCCATAAGTCTTTGCTAGATAAAGGAATATAACTGAACGGGGGGGGGGGGGGGGTATTAAGGGTAATAATAGAACTACCGCATCTATACATGGTATCTATAATAATCATACCCTTTGGATAAGTCAAGGACTTTTTCCTTTTTTCACCTTTTCCCTCATACCCTGGACAGGCCCGGCAAGCGCCCTTGACAGGGTGTTTCAATCCCCTTACTGTAATGCCTGATACCAATAGACAAGAGAGGGTTGAAATGGGTACATCTAAGGTTTATTTTACCGACATGCGTTGTAAGATGGGGGACAGTCTTCTGAGCAAGTTAGAAAGGCTTATCAGCGCCGCAGGGATCGGAGAGATCCCGTTCAAGCAGAAATACGTGGCTATTAAAATACATTTTGGGGAGCCGGGGAATCTCGCCTTCTTGCGGCCTCAATTTGCCAAAACCCTGGCAGACAAGATCAAGGCCCTGGGGGGGCGGCCCTTCCTCACGGACTGTAACACCCTGTATGTGGGGCGGCGTAACAATGCATTGGTACACATGGACGCTGCCTTTGAAAACGGTTATACCCCCCTGTCCACAGGCTGTCAGAACATCATCGCCGACGGTCTTAAAGGTACGGATGACCTGGAAGTTCCGGTTCCCGGAGGGGTCTACTGTACAAGCGCCCGCATAGGCCGGGCTATCATGGATGCGGATATCCTTATCTCCCTTTCCCATTTCAAAGGCCACGAGATGAGCGGCTTTGGAGGGGCGATTAAGAATCTCGGCATGGGAAGCGGAAGCCGGGCCGGGAAGATGATCATGCACAACGAAGGCAAGCCGGAAGTTGACCAGCAACTGTGCATAGGCTGCCGGGTCTGTACCCGGTTTTGTAATCAATCGGCCATTGGCTTTGGAGAGCACAAGAAAGCCCGGATCGATCCTGAGCGCTGTGTAGGCTGCGGCCGCTGCATGGGGGCCTGTAACTACCATGCCATTGCCAATAACAGCGGAACCAGCACTGCCATGCTGAATTACAAGATGGCAGAATACGCCAAGGCCGTGTTGGAAGGGCGGCCCAACTTCCACATCAATGTGGTGAACCAGGTTTCCCCCTACTGCGATTGCCACGGAGAGAACGACGCCGCGGTGGTGCCGGATATTGGTATCTTTGCCGGCTTTGATCCGGTTGCCCTGGATAAAGCCTGCATTGATGCGGTGAATGCCGCCCCAGGGATCAGTACCAGCATCCTGTCGGAACGGGAACAGACCCATCAGGATCACCTGACCGACATTCATCCCACCACGGATTGGCGAAGCCAGATTAGCCACGCCGAGCAGATTGGGCTGGGTAATGGAAGCTACGAATTGTTTACCGTGAAGTAGTCATAAAGGATGAGCCGGTGGATGAGCGCAGTTTCATATTAGGGGTGGATCTCGACGGAGTGGTAGGGGATTTTTACGGGGCTATGCGCCGTATTGCCGCAGAATGGCTCCATAAGCCGGAAGAAGCCCTCACCACCGAGGTAAGTTACGGCCTTACCGAATGGGGCATCGCGGAATTCGGCGGTTATGAGCGGCTGCACCGGTTTGCCGTAACCCAGCGGAACCTGTTCCGGGATATGAAGCCCCTGGAAGGGGCTCCTGCGGTCTTACGCAAGCTCTCTCACCGGGGAATCAGGATCCGTATCATCACCCACAGGCTCTTCTTGAAGCATTCCCACAAAACATCTATTACCCAGACCGTAGACTGGCTGGATACCTATGATATACCCTACTGGGACCTCTGTTTTATGAATGATAAGGGGGCAGTGGGGGCCCATGTCTACATTGACGACACCCCTGCCAATATCATCCAACTGAGGGCCCACGGATGCAAGACCATAGTCTTCACCAATTCCACCAACCGGCAGCTTCCCGGTCCCCGGGCGGCTTCCTGGCAGGAAGTGGAAGATCTGGTCAAGGAATCTATGGAAGACTGGGCTACCGGGACCTTAAACCTTTTCGGCGCTGCGGGTTTTTCTTCACCTGATGCATCCTAGCTTATGATCCCCATCCTCCTTGCCACCATCAATGCCAAGTGGATCCATCCCTCCCTGGGGCTGCGCCTCCTCAAGGCTAATCTGGGCGAATACGAAGATCAGGCGGAATTATGGGAATTTGCCCTGCGCCAGCCCTTGACTGAGCAAACCGGGCCCCTCCTTGCCGCAGCCCCCCGGATACTAGGCTTGTCGGTCTCCATCTGGAACCATAGGGCCACGGTGGAACTCTTGGAGGCCCTGGATATGGCCTGGGATACGGGCAGGTCCCCAAGACCTTTTATCATCTTAGGGGGGCCTGAGGCAGCATACCTGGAAGCAGACTCCCCGCTTATACGCCATGCAGATTGGGTAGTTCGGGGTGAAGGGGAGCGGATCTTTCGGGAGCTTTGCGATCTCCTCCTGCGCACCGGTGTACGCCCAGGGGGAGACACCGGGAGCATCCGCGAAGAGCTTGGGGCGCTTCCCTCGGTTACGCGTATCTGGGGCAAGTTCATTGAGTCCCATCCCGTGGATATACCCTCCCTCGCCTCAGCCTACCGGCTCTATACCGATGAGGACCTCTCCCATAAGCTGACCTATGTGGAGTCCTCCCGCGGCTGTCCCTGGGCTTGTGCGTTTTGCCTCAGCTCTGTAAGCCCAGGGCTGAGGCTGTTCCCCTTGGATAGGGTGCTTACCGAACTGAGAGCCCTGGTGGAGCGAGGGGCCCGATCCTTCAAATTCTTGGATCGCAGCTTTAATCAGGATATACCCCGGGCAAAGCGTATCATGGAGGTGTTTTTGGAATACCTAGAGGGGCCTAAACCGGCTGCGGGTACGCCCCTGTGGGTGCATTTTGAGATGCTCCCCTCCAAGTTTCCGGCGGAACTACGGGAACTCCTGATGCGCTTTCCCCCAGGAACCCTGCGCCTGGAAATAGGTATACAGACCTTCAATCCTCAGACCGCGGCCCTCATTGGCCGCCCCAGTAAGCCGGAACAGGAACTGGAGGTCTTGGCCTTTCTCCGGGAGAAGACCGGGGCTCTGGTCCATGCGGACCTGATTGCCGGGCTTCCCGGGGAAGATCTGGCCTCTTTTGCCCGGGGCTTTGACCGCCTGTGGGCAGTGCGGCCTGGGGAGATTCAACTGGGTATCTTAAAATGCCTCCCGGGAACCCCCATCACCAGGCACAGCAACACCTATGGGATGCGTTATGCCACAGACCCGCCCTATGAGGTTTTGGAAACCTCGGCCCTTGCTGTTGAAGACCTAGACCGGATAAAGAACTTTGCCCGTTTTTGGGAGCTTATCGTTAATCGGGGGGCCTTTACCGCGCTGCTGCCCCGGCTTGTTCCTGAAGGGGAAGGGGCTTTCAGCCCTTTCATGGCCCTGTCGGATTGGCTCTTACGGCGCTTTCAACGGAACTGGGGCATAGACCGGAAGGACCTGAGGGCCGCTCTTGAGGAGTGGATAGGTCTTCGGCATGAGCTTGGCAGCCTTGGTCCTTCAGAACCTTCCCTTAGCTCGGACAAAAGGAAAGGAACCTTAGTGCCAGGTCTGTTCGATTGCCCGAATACTGCTGATAATCTGGTCCAGCGGAGCACGGTCTTTCAAGTAGGTGCGGAAGGATGCTTGTTGACACAAGAAGGTGATCTCCGAAAGGGTGTGGAGATGCAGTTTAGCGGAAGCTGAAACGATCAGTAAAAGGGTATGTACCCCTATACCATCCAGGGCCTTCCAATCCACGCTCTGCCGTAAAAAGCCGATGATCACGCACTGTTCCTCTGGACAGCTAATAATAGGGTTCCGGGGATGAGGCAAGGCAATACCATTGCCCATAGCCGTTGACATGAGGGCCTCCCGCTCAAGGACCGCCTTGAGCAAGTCCTTCTGTTTGATGGCCGGGGCGAGCCTTATGGTACTGATCATGTGGGTCAACACTTCCAAAGGGTTGCTTCCCGGAATATCCGGGTATATCCCCCCTTTTTGAATCAGGGTAATAAGACCGTATTCCGCACCACTTTCTTTCATATAGATTCCTTTGCATTAAAGTGCTTACCTAGGGGTAGGGGCAGCTAGAGCTGTTTTAAACGCCGGTTACAGGCGTCCATATCAAAGCGTTCAGGATCAAAATCCTGACCCAACTCATGGAGGGCCCTTTGTCGTTCAGGAAAACTGCCGGCTTCAAGGATAGTTATATATTTCCGAAACCGTATGGGGCCGTCAACGAATTCAGGAGGAGCCGCACCTTCCCCCGCGATACACCGGATCGGTTCTTTACGGTCGATATCTAAACGGGAAAGGATGATGAGCTTCACGTTCCAAAAGGTCCCATATTCATAGAACAACTCGGTGATACCCTGGGCGCTGAGCTCTTCCACGGTCATGCTGAGGGAGAGCCCAGGCTCTTCTTGCATGGTCTGGTTCTTCCCATACACCTTAGGGCCGCCGTAGATCGTGAAAATATGCTTAGTGGTCTTATAGGCCGGGATAGCAGGGCTGAGGAATCGAAACTTATAGATAGCGCTCCAGCCGAAGACCGCCTGGAGGAGCCGGTGCAGATCCGCCAAGGGGTAGGTTTCCGGGACGACTATACGGCGCCATACCTCGGTCCCGCCTATCCCTACCTGAATAATCCGGCCCTCCTCCGTATCGGTATCCTTAAACTTGACCACCGAGATATTATTCCGCCTGAACGTATCCAAGGCATCATCGATCAAGTCTTTGATATCCTCATAGGTTTCGATCATGCTATCCAAGGAATTATCCAAGGCTTCCAGCTCCATTGCGGAGGGAGCTTCATCGGTACTGAGATCCTCCAGGACCCCTGCCGCATGCCCCTGAAGCTGGGAAAGGATGATGAAGGTGTGTTTGGGCAGCCATGAAGCGTCAATATCCCCTTTCTGGAGACGGGCCGTCAAGTCAAGGACCGCCGTATGGAGCTCTCCCACCCGTTGTCGTATGGGCCCCATGACCTTATCCGTGAAAAGACTATAGGTATCTTGGAATTCGTCCAAGGCATCTCCAATATAGCCTGCAAGAAAATGCCATTCCCGTTCAGTCATACCCATGACCGGAGGAATGATACGCTCAATAATACGGGAAATATCCAGATCACGGCGAAACAGGGCGTCCCGCACATACGCAAGGACCACATATTCAGATACGGGTATTCTTTTCTTGTAGAGCATATCCTCGATCATACTCCGGTCAGGACGCTGCAGTTCTTTCGGGGGCGTATAGTCCGGGATTTCTTTGCCTGCATACCAGAACCGGGTTTCAATCCCATAGGCAGTGGTTTCAATGCTCTTGGTTTTATCGTATAAAAAATCTTCCAAGGCATAGGCCGGTACATCCCGCATCCGTTGCCCTCCATACCAGTATGCAAAGGCGATCTGTTCTTCCGTAGCATTGCCCGGACCAAAGTGCTCAAAAGACACTTTAAACCCTTGTTCGGCTGCCTCACACCACTCCTCTAATGCAGCCGGAGACCACTGGTCTTTACCCACCCGGGTCAATTCAAATTTCCCTTCCTTCCAGTTCAGGGTACGGACCACGAAGCAATCCCCCGGTACAAAGGAGCATTCCCGGTACAGGTTTCGCATATCCAGGGCTTGGATAGAAACCTCCAGGGGGTCATCATAAGGGTCGTCATTAAAAGCCGCTTCATTCTCAGGGTTATCCCGGGCCACATACTGGGGAGCATACTCCTCTCCATAAATACTGTAATAGGGGTAAAATTCTTCCGGCGACCCTTCGACCGTGGTGAAGGTGATGGGTACCTGGTTCCAATAAAACAGGTATTCTTGGGGGAACAGCACCGGATTGGCAAAGGGAACACAGCGATGGCCGGGAATCAAGATACCGTTCAGCAGTTCCAGCCGGCTTGGATTGATAATGAACCGGGCCGGCTCAAAACAACCACGCCGGGAAATCCATGTTTTATCGTCCACGGGGAAAGCAAGTTTCCGGGACTCAAGAAACGAAGCAAGCTCCAAGGCCAAACGTCCGACTTTCTGGTGATTATACTTACGAATATGGACTGCCACCTCTTCCGAGGTAAAGGGCTCGGTAACATTTTCGAGAAAATCGTAGAGCGCATCTTCCTGGCTTATGGTCATGAATATCTCTACTATGCCCTAAAGAGCTTGGCTGTGGCAACACCCCCTTGAGGGGATTTACGACCCCTGGAGAGCAGCGGGTGCATGCCCTTATAAGGGCTTCTTACTGGGGCCTTTGTTCTCAGCGCTCCAGGAGTTTGCTCAAAAAATGTATCATAATAACACACCGATAATTCCCAAATAACCCTTGTGTATTACCATGATACAGGTTTTCCGGTACAGTATCCCGTGATGCAGAGTCATACCGCGTAAGCCTAGGTGTAATGCTGGAACAAGGGGGCCTTATTTCCTTATATATCCTAGCATTGGCTCTGTATCAGGAAGCATACAAAAAAACTGGTACTGTAGGCATTGTTGGCACGCCTTTTGCTTTTATAGTGGTGTTGATGGGGAATACCAGCAGAGGGAAGCCTGAAACGGAACCCGAGCGGCAATCCGCCATCGAACAAACATCTATATTATTTTTAAGGAGATATACTATGAAATCGGTAACTTTGTATCGTCCTGCCATGCTTGAGAATGCTTTGGATGACTTCGATCGGTATGTGGAGTCATTCTTCGGAGACTCCTCCCTGCTTCCTTCCGCGAGGGTTTTCAGCCATCTGCCTGCGGTAGACATCCGGGAGACCAAAAACGCATACGTGCTGGAGGCAGAGCTTCCCGGCTATACTGAGGAGAGTATCCAAATCCATGTGGACGGCGGGACTTTGACCATTGAATCCAAACAAGACGACTCAAACGCCCGGAATGTTTCTGAAAAACAGGGTCAAAAAGAAGAGAAAGAGGAAAAGGTCTTTATCATTCGAGAACGGCGGCGTTCTGCTTTCACCCGTTCCTTCAAGCTGCCGGAAAATGTGGACCCCGATACCATTTCAGCGCACTTCCATAACGGTATCTTGACCTTGGAGATCAAGAAACGGATGGAAAGCCAGAAACGGATGATTCCCATCGGCAAGAAATAAGCCGCGTATCCTTGCATCTCAAGCCGCCCCTGAGCACAAGCCTGCTCAGGGGCGGCTTGTTTTGTACCGGCCAGACTCGCCCTTAGAAACCCAGATCCTCCCCGATCAAGATGACCTTGATCCTTCCGGCAGGTTTACAGAGGCGGGTAATGACCAGGTACGAGCAGATTGAGTCCGCAGACCCGCAGTCTGCACAGGTCCCGGTTTCTCCACAGGGGGTCTTGAGGTGGCTAAAGCGCTGCATGTTAAGGGGCGCGGCTATGGTCCGCGCCCGTACTATGGCGTCTTCCAGGGTTTTTACCACCTTGTTCATCCCTGCCGCCACAATGACCTGCCGAGGCCCGTAGATCATGGCCGCTACCCGGTTGCCAATACCGTCGATATTCACCAGGTGGCCGTCTTCACTGAGGGCGTTGCTGCTGCTCAAAAAGGTATCGCAGCACAGGGCCCGGCGCATGATCTCCTGCCGCTCCTCAGCGGTGGCGGCCTGGTCCCGATCAAGCACCGTTATCCCCTCATGAAGCAGGCGCTCCGGTATTCCCAGGGTGCTTATGGTGAGAGAGCCTCCCCAGGAAACAGTTCCTGTTTTGGGTATGAGGGAGAGGATCTGCTCTACCGCCTCATCACGGGTATCCACGTACCAGGCGTCAAAAAAACGGCGTTTCAGGGCTTTTACCACTAAGGGCCCGCGTTTTGCATTGCGTAGTTCTTGGGCTGTTTTATGCATGCTATCCATTCCTTTATCACTAAAGATGGCCTAAGCATAGCATACCTCAGGCTCGGCGCATACTGCACGAGGGGATGCAAACCGAGCATTGCCGGCGGCCCCCTGGCGGGCCTGAGGGGAAAACCCTCTCAGCTTATTCTGCTGTAAATTTCGGCAAAGGTGTTATCGTAGGCTTTTTTAGCCGCTGCGAGTTCTCTTAAGGCCTCGGTAGCGTTAAGGGAGAGGACGGCTCTGGTTTCAGGGGGCATAAGCATCTGAAAGGTTTCAATTTTGAAGACACCCGCAAGGGCTTCCAGCGTGTTGTCGCTGACCCATGCCCGCTGACATTCAATGCTGTTCACCGTTTGCCAGAAAGATTGGCCATTTCCGCCAGCTTTTCCTGGGAAATTCCGAGCCTGCGACGATATTCCTTGATATTTGCCGCCAAAATTTGCCGTAGATTTGGCCCTTTTGTTTCCATAAAAAAACCGCGTTTTTAAGGATACAGGCTGATAATACGCTTATCAGTGGCTTTGTTAACAAACAAAGGTAAAGGGAGTATAGCATGATACTCAAAGTTGATCGACCGGCGGGTCTCTTACACCGGCTTGGTTTGGCGGTCTTAGTGCTTGCCTTGGGACTGGTGGTAGGGGCTTGTGATTCATCAAGTTCGTCCGATGACGAAGGTAACGTCTGCTCTTCTGCCGGACTGAATGAATCCGGTACGTATACCCGATCAGGCAACTCGGCAACCCTCACTCAAGGCAGTAGTACCTTTGGCAGCGCTTCCATTTCCGGCAATACGTTGATGGTTACCCTTACATCGGGCACCTACAGCGGCGGGACCGGTGGCGAGGGGGTGTTACATACGAACTCCCTGCATATCCCATAGAAACTGTGGGCTGCACACCGGTACCCCTCAAATAAAGAATGGGGCGGTCCGCTCCTTACCGTTTTCCAGCCCGGTACATGCATTGATTGCTCTTCCACCCGGCGCAGGCCCTATCACCGGCAGAAGGCGCTTTTTAAGCTATCGGTTAAGGGCGCTAACCGGCAGCTTAAGAACACTAACCTACCGGTTAAGAGCACTAACCGGCGGGTTAAGACAACTAACCTACCGTTTAAAAGCACTAACCCATCGGTTAAGAACACTAACCGGCAGCTTAAGACGCTTATCCTGCAGGTTAAGGATGTTCCATTTCTGACAAAGAGGCGGACCGTATCAATAGCCCTTCGTTTTTTTCATAAATACGCCCAATTTAAGCGATTTATATTGACAGGATAATTCTTTGGACTTTATAGTAGCCATAGCCTAGATCACCAGCTTATAAGTGAGGTATTCATGGATTCTTATACCGGACGTATCACCAGTCTGCGTATTGAGCATATCACCAAACGCTTCCCCGGCATCCTGGCCAGTAATGATATTTCCTTGAGCGTAGGGGAGGGCGAGGCCCTTGCCCTGGTGGGGGAAAACGGCGCGGGGAAAACCACCTTGATGAACATCCTCATGGGACTGTACCAGCCCGATGAGGGGCGTATCCTCATCAATAACGAGGAAGTGAAGTTCCATACCCCCAAAGATGCCATTGCCGCAGGATTGGGGATGGTCCACCAGCAGTACATGCTCGTGCCGAACATGACCGTGCTGGAGAACATTGCCCTCGGATACCGGCAGGCCTGGAATCCCCTGAAACTGGATACAGCGCTGATCCGCTCCCGAATCACGGAAATCTCCCAGCACTACGGCCTCCCGGTGGATGCAGATGCCTATATCTGGCAGCTTTCCGTGGGGGAACAGCAGCGGGTTGAGCTTGTTAAGACCCTCTGCCTGGGAGCGAAGTTTCTCATCCTTGATGAACCTACCAGCGCGCTCACCCCTCAGGAAACGGATGAACTTATCGCCCTCTTGAAACGGATGACCCGGGAACTCTCCCTCATCTTCATCAGTCATAAGCTCCAGGAGGTCAAGAGCCTGTCCACCAAGGTTACGATACTCCGCCACGGAGCCGTAGTATTTGAAGGGAACACCGCAGACCATTCGCCGGCAGATATTGCCGCGCTTATGACCGGCCACGAGGTGGAGCTTCCCCAAAACACGGAAGAACCCTGTACCGGAGAGCCGGTGCTGGAGATTAAAGACCTCTGCGTAAAAAGCGACCGGGGCTTTCTGGCCTTGCAGGATCTCAACCTCTCAATCCGATCCGGGGAGATTGTGGGACTGGCCGGGGTTTCCGGCAATGGGCAGAAGGAACTTGCCGAAGCCATCAACGGCCTGCGCAAGGTAGAGTCCGGTACCATTACCTTCTTTAATACCGGCCTGGGCAACACCTCATCGGCCTATGTCATAGGGAAGGGCATGGGTTATATTCCTGAAGAGCGCAATGTCGAAGGGATAGTCCCCAGTTTCTCCATCAAAGAGAACTTCATCCTCAAGGATGCGGCCCGTGAGCCTTATTCCCGGTATCAGTTCCTCCGGCAGCAGGTCATCAATACCACTGCGGAAACCCTGAAGCAGCAATTCGACATCCGCAGCCCCAGCACCCAAGTGGCCGCAGGCGCCCTCTCCGGAGGGAACATTCAGAAGGTTATCCTCGCCCGGGAACTGACCCGCAACCCCCGTTTCCTCATTGCGGTCTATCCCATCCGCGGGCTGGACCTGGGCGCGGCAGAGTTTATTCACAAGCAATTACTGGCAAAGCGGCGGGAGGGCATAGGCATACTCCTGATTTCCGAGGAATTAGAGGAGATTATGAACCTCTCTGACCGCATTGCCGTGATTTTTAAAGGCCATATCCAGCAGATCCTTGATAGGAAAGATGCGAACCGGCGCAACTTGGGTATGCTCATGGCAGGAGTAAAAGATGTCTAAGCAGTTCAAAGTCGCGTACCAAATCGCCATCGTCCTGCTGGCGGCCCTGGTGGCGATGTTCATGGCCGCAGTGGTCCTCATGGCCATAGGTGCGGATGTTTTGCAGGTCTATAGGGTGATCCTCACGGAGCCCCTGAAAAACCTCTCCCTCATTGCAGAGGTCATGCTGAGGGCTATTCCCCTGTCCATCATCGCCTTGGGCATTTCCGTAGCCTACCGCAGCGGAATCATCAATATCGGGGCAGAGGGACAGATGGGTATGGGTATTCTGGCCGCCACCGCCACCGCCCTGTTCCTCCCGGATCTGCCGCGGCCTGTGCTCTTGCCGCTGGTTCTCCTTGCCGGATGTACGGGAGGAGGGGTCTGGGGCTTGGTTCCCGGCTTCCTCAAGGCAAAACTCGAGGTGAGCGAACTCCTTTCCACGGTGATGCTCAACTATATCGCAGCCCAACTGTACACCTTCTGCCTTCGCGGGCCCCTGCTTGATCCGGCAGAGCTTACCATGGGCAGTGGTACGCCCCAGTCCATGCGCTTAACCCGCTCCATCTGGCTTGAGCGGATCATCCCGGGAACCCGCCTCCATACGGGGGTGTTTATCGTTCTGTTCCTGGGGGTGCTGGTTTTTCTGTTCCTGTGGAAGACCTCTTTTGGCTACAAAATGCGCGCTGCCGGTGCCCAGGATAGGGCGGCCCGATACGGGGGGATCAACGTGGCCAAGTACATGATCATCTCCATAGGGATCTCCGGTGCCCTGGCAGGGCTTGCAGGAGCCGTGGAGATTGCCGGAGTGCATCACCGGGCTATTGAAGGCATCACCGGCGGCTATGGGTTCAGCGGCATTGTGGTGGCCCTCTTCGGAGGACTCCACCCTGCAGGTATCATCCCCGCGGCATTTTTCTTTGGCCTGCTCATCGTAGGAGCGGACATGACCCAGCGGATGGTGGGGGTTCCTGCCAACATGGTGCAGGTATTGCAGGGGATCATCATCCTGGTGATTGTGGCGGCCAAGATGATCGTCGCCAACCCCTACCTCATGGAACGCTGTTGGCGCAGCTGCCAAGCCATAACGGGTAAAAAGGAGGCCCTTCCATGAATTTTATCGTCAACATCCTTTCCTTAAGCGTACCCTTTTCAGTAGCCCTCCTCATAGCCGCCTTGGGTGAAGTGGTAAACCAGCGCTCAGGGATCTTCAATCTCGGTTGTGAAGGCATCATGGCTATGGGCGCCTTCATTGGGATATTCATTCCCTATATGGCAGGTCATGGCGGGGCTACCCCCGGGGTCTTTAACCTGCTGGGGCTGTTTGCGGCCAGCACTGCCGGGGCCCTCTTAGGGCTCTTCTTCGCGGTCGCGGTGGTGAGCTTCCGGGCGCCCCAGGGCATTGCCGGTATTGGCTTGCAGATGTTTGGCGTCGGGACCGCGGGTACCTTGTTTCGGCATTTCGTCGGCGGAACCCAGAGTGTGCCGGGCATTGGTGCGGCTCCCATCCCTCTGCTCTCCGGTATCCCTGTGGCAGGGCCTATCCTCTTTAACCATAACCTCCTGGTATACCTGGCCTTCCTCATGGTCCCCCTGATCTGGTACCTGCTCTTCAAAACCCCCTGGGGCCTTCAGGTTCGGGCGGTGGGCACCTATCCCCGGGCTGCGGATTCTATAGGGATCCATGTCAACCGGGTACGCTACCAGGCCCTGGCAGTGGGAGGCGCTATGGCCGGGCTTGCCGGGGCCTACCTGTCCTTATGCCAGGCCAAGATGTTCAGTGATTCTATGATTGCCGGCCGGGGTTTCATTGCGGTGGCCCTGGTCTACTTCGGCCATTGGAGTCCGGTGAAGATCATGGGGGGAGCCCTCCTTTTCAGCCTTGCCCAGTCCTTTCAACTGGCCATACAAGGGCAGGGGATTAATTTTCCCTATGAATTTGCGGTGATGCTGCCCTATCTCACGGTCATCGTGGTGCTTGCCTTTGCCCGGAAGAACCAGCACATGAGTCCGGCAGCCCTGGGTAAGCCCTTTAACCGGGAGATGCGTATCTAAGCGGGGAGGGTACCGGCTGTTTGGGAGATGTATCCCTTAGCCCCCTAGAGGGTACTTCCTTCCCTCCCGGCAGTTACTGCCTACTGCCGGGGACAGCCGTGAAAAACGTATTCTGTCTTGGGAATGAGTAGCGAGACCAGCGCCGTTGCGGAGGCCGAGCATATACAGTTTTGTTATGCGAAGTAGGGGCGTACTCCATTACTTTGCCTCTTTCTTGATTTATTTTTAACATTGTTCAAAAGATATTTCAAATTTTTTAAACATTAAATTTTTTGCCAATTTATATCCTTCTGTTTCTTTAATATTTTTAACCCATTGTTCCAACTCATCAAAATCATTACTCCAACAATTGTAACTTTCACAGTTAGTCGGTTCAAAAAGTAATGTCATTGATAGTTGATATGGTTCATCTTCATTTTGTTTTATAAATTGCCGTGTTATATCAAATTCAAAAAATCTACCTTTACCCCAATCGTATAATCCATATTGAAATAAAAGCATATCGCCATCTTCAGCATCACCAGCAATGCCTTTTACTTTTATCTCCTGAAATAATATCAATGAAACATTTATTATTTCATCAACATTGGAAAGTTGGCCATTATTAACGTTTTTTTCTAGCCATTTTTTATATGCATTTTCGACTTTTTTCAACGTAATCTTTTTCATAATTTTCCTCAAAAGATATGATAAATTACAATTACCATATCTTTTTATTTTTATATCTTCCAACCAATTTTAGCCCCTATGTCGCATAACTCATTGTCTACGCGCTTCGTACAACATACCCTGTACCCGCGATAAGCGTCAAGCGGGTTATACCTGCGCTATAAAACGAATGTTGTTGCGGGTTATTGGAACGGGTGAGCCGTGGGAGCGTAGCGAAACGACCTAGCCACACGGAACCCCGAGCCGCCTCCAGGCGGCGAAGCATATAGACCTGTTATGCGACGTTTTTGGCCTTTCAATATTTTTCTGCTATTATAAACATTATTCCTTCTTCATTTTTTATTATATCTTTGTTTATTTCTTTCACTCTAAATTTGTTATTTTCCAATAATTCTTTTATACTATTTTCGTCATAATATTGATCCCATAATATATATTCTTTTATGTTTCCAGTCTTTTGTTCTATCGTATAATACCTTCTTCCTATTGTATTTTTATTGTCAAATAGTCTCTGCTCCTCTAATAATATATACGGTCCTTTATTCCAGAAATCATTCCCTTTTGATATATACCAATTTTTATATTCTTTTTTGGTTTTTCTAAATTCATTTCCAAATATATCAAAAACAAATAATCCTTTACCTGGTAATCCGTTTCTTATTTTTTCCAATAATTCTTTTTGTTCACCAGGCAGTAATGCTCCAAAATCACAATATATCATTAACGCCACATCATAATTCATTCCAAAATCTTCCGTGAGATAATTTCCATATTTGTATTCAACATAACTTTTAATACATTTATTCTTTTTGGCGTAATTTATTGATTCTTTGCTAAAATCTATTCCAAAAACTTTATGTCCTATTTTTCCTAATTCATACGAATATAATCCTGGGCCACAACCCAAATCAATAATTTTTGAATTCTTTCCAATTTTATTATTTATCCAGTTTATGATCTTTATTCTTGAATCATTTATCCGGGAAGCCCCATCAGAGGATTCGTCCAAATGGGAAGCCAAAAGACCCTTGCTTATATATTCATCGGTCCATATTGTTTCCTTGCTTCTTTGAAACAATTCCAATTCTTCTTTAAACATTTTTTTATTATATGCCATTTGTATAAGATTGTCAATATTTTTTCTAACAATTTGCCAAAAATGTCGCATAACGTTCCGGCTGTTGGCGACATTTTTGCGGCTGCGATAAAGGAACACGAAGCATTCCAGCAACCGCAAAAATGTGGGTGGAGTGTGGCGCGGCGGGGCAATCATGGAATGACTGCCCCTGCCAGCGGCCCCAGGCCTTTCCTGCCGTCTTTCATTGAGCGGCGGTCAGGTTACAATCAAACTGGTTACGTCCGACCAAGGCCCCCGCTTGCCGCCTTCGTTTTCGTAAGCGCAGGCGTAATCAACCGTCTTGCCGTAAACCTCCTCGCCCCACTGGAAATTCTTCACCGAGGCGGTCTGAAACACCGAAGGCATATCCTCCGCCTTCGCCGGGGCTTCCTCCGGCCCCCGCACCCGATGGGCAAAAGCCACGCCCTTCACCAGCGGCGGTTTCTTCTTGTTCCCGGTTTGCGGGTTCAGCGCGGTTATCGTGTGCCTGCCCTTACCCGAAGGCATGGCCTCCGCCACGGGTTTTACGTCCGGCTCCGGGCGGGGGGTGTGAATAGTATCCCGCAGGGGAAGCCCCATCCGCTCCCGGTCCTCGTCCGTAACGGCGGGGTTCCGGGCGATAAAGCCTTGAATGTAGGTACGCAGGGCGGAGTCCAGCGTCTTTTTGGCCTCGTTCTTGTTGAGCGTGTCGATTTTGCCGTG
>JAITEL010000161.1 GCA_031282065.1 Treponema sp. | reverse complement strand
CGATCCAGGGTAGATCGACTCCATCGATCCAGGGTAGATCGACTCCATCGATCCAGGGTAGATCGACTCCATCGATCCAGGGTAGATCGACTCCATCGATCCAGGGTAGATCGACTCCCTCGATCCAGGGTAGATCGACTCCATCGATCCAGGGTAGATCGGCTCACTCGATCCAGGGTAGATCGAACCGGAGGTATAGCGGCTGAGGGGCGGCCGCTTGAGGCGGGGGCGGCCCCTTTTCATCAACGGCCGCTCTTTCAGTCTCCCCGTCCCCATGCCGCACTCCGGCTCTGAAAAAGGAACCCCGGTATTCCCGGCTAGGGCCTGCCCTTAGTAGGAAGCAGACCAAATACGATACGTACCGGAACTCGTCGAGCTAAACCCCTGAACCACGATAATATAGTCCCCGTTGGCAGATAAAGTAATGCTATTCCCGTGATCTCCAAGTGACGTGGACCACCCAAGCTCCCCTCGAGGCCGTATGCCGACCTTAATATCTGCATACCCACTAGTATTATCTCTATCGGCCCAGCGAATATAATAGGTTCCATGTCCCGTAAAGGGGAAGTAATGGGTTTCTCCCGGACTAAGCGTATAATAGTTGTATTGCCCTAAGCTCCGGGTGGAAGCGGGGTCGGTCGCCACCCTTACTTCATTGGAGTAGCTGCTCTCTCCCGCGCTGTTCACTGCGGAAACCCGGTAAGTATACGCGGTATTGGGACTGACAGAGTTATCCCCCTGGCCCGAGTAGGCTGTTTCCCTTAGGTAAGTCCCATTCCGGTAGATCCGGTAAGCCGTGGCCCCGGATACGGCATCCCAGGCAAGGTTTACCTGATAGGCTCCAAAGCCTGTAACCCGCAGGTTATTGGGAGCGCTGGGGCGCTGGGCCTGGGCCTCGGTTTCATACCAAATGCTATAACTGCCGCCGCTGGCACTATAATTCTCCACCACGATAATGACCTGGCCGGTATGGGTGAAAGCAATTTTATTCCTCGTATCCGTATTTCCGGTATCCGTAAGGGCCACCACATCGTAGGAGGCCGCGCCGGGGGTTTTCACCCCCACCTGTACATCCCCGTATCCGGCTATCGTATCTTTATCATGCCAGCGAATCAAATACCGGATTCCCGCCACCGTGCTGAGGCTATAGTAATGCTTTTGTCCTCCCGTAAGGACGTTGCTGGTGCTGGAGGTTGAAAGGGAAATCGCGCTGGCTTCTCCATTCACCGGCGCGCTCGTCGCAGCCTGTACCGAGGCTTTAGCTCCTTCCCCGCGGCTATTCACCCCGGACACCTTATAGGTATAGGTCCTGGAGGGGCTTAAGCCCGTGTCGGTATAGGAGGGCGTGTCCGTCTGGTTCAGGTACACGTCGTCCCGGTAGACCTTGTAATAGCTCGCCCCGCTTACGCTCGTCCAGGTAAGGCTTATGGCAGTATCCGTGGTACTCGCCGCCGCAAGACCCTGGGGCATATCCGGGAGGGCCAGTTCCACTTCTTTGGCCCGTTTGGTGTACCGGATGGTATATCTCCCGGAAGTAACCGGGGTGAACCCTTGCACCTCAATGAAGATCGCTCCGTCCGTCGAGGGGGTAAAGGAAATCGTATTCCCCTCATTGGTAAGGGCCGTGAGGTAAGCAGTCGCATCCTTGCCGGTCTTGGCCCCGGCCTGAATATCCGCGGTATATTCCTGGGCGGTATCCGCATCCTGCCAGAACACATCGTAGGTATAGGCATCGTCCCCGGCGATTTGGTAGTAATGCACATCCCCGCGGGAAAGGAAGTTCTCCAGGAGGGTTCCCTCGCTTAAGGTCTGGGTATTACTGGCGGTCGTTCCCGATTCCGTGGGTGATTTGGCGCTCTCCCCGCTGCGGTTGACCGCGGTAACCTCATAGGTATAGGCCGTTTCCGGGCTTAAGCCCATATCCAGATAGAAGGTATCCGTGGTAGCGCTGATGAAGGTATTATTCCGGTATACCTTGTACTGGCTCGCGCCGTCTACAGCATCCCAGGCGAGGCGTATGCTGCTGGATCGTACCACGGTAATCTCCACATCGGGAACCTCCGGCACCGGAACCTTCCGTTCAGGGATGATCACACCCGCAAGCCACCAGCCACCCTCAGGCACCTGGTTTCCCGTGAAGCGAACCTCATGATTAGGATAGTTCGTTATATACACCCCTTCGCTTTGTTTTTCGTAAACCGGATCATACCCTATATCTAAGGGCTGCATTGTGTCAAAGTTATCATTAAACAGCAGCTCCGAGAGATTAACCTTGTCCATTTCCGCAGGAAAGGTGAGGACCTGGGCCTCTATACCGTTGTCGAAGCTCAGCGCGGCTTTCGGTTCCCCCAAAGCCGGGAAGGACGGTATAGGCGGCAGGGCGGGCGTAAAGGTGAGCAGCCCGGTGTTTTGATCATAGGAAACCCCTATCTCCCCTTCTTGCACGTCCGGATCCGTGTTGAGTCCCCGTACAGGTTCCGTATCCCGGGACTCAATGTACATGGACTTATCCTGCATGGAGCCTGCTATAATGTAATAGATATACTCCACTCCCGCCTCGGTAAAGTAATCCGTGTATTGGTAGGTCCCGGCGGGCAGTTCCTCCATTTCCAGCCGATCCTTGGTAATGAGAGCCACCGGATAGGCATCTTCCCGCGAATCCTCAGTCTTTCTCCGCACGATCTGCTGATAGGTGGTATGCTCGGTGGCAGTCCAGGTAAGGACAACGCCCTTGCCCACAGTGCTTACCCCAGGCACAGCGGCCCTCCCCGGGTCATGCAGGATACCATCCGCGCCCCCGAATTCCCCGCTGTTCTCCTTTCCCAGGATCTGCTCACAGCCGCTCAGACTCAACACCAGGGCCACAACAGCCAGGGACAGCCATAGCCCCAGGGGCTTCTCGTGTTTGTTCATAGATACCTCCTTAATACGCTTTAGCGTTTTGCCTTCCGCGTAACTATCCCCAGCTCATAGCCCAGGGACACCGAGATCAGAGGATCCCGCTTGTAGACTTGCAGGGTTCCCCCCTCATCGCTCAGGCTCGTATAGCCCAGGTCCATGCCGTAGCGGGCGTCCAGGAACAGCGCTCCCGGCCCCAGTTTGAAGCCCAGGTCCAGCCCTCCCATAACACCAATAGGCCGGGAAAAGCTATAGGATGCGTCTTCGACAGAGCTTGCAAAGGCCATGTCCCCAATGGGCAGGTTATAGTAGGCCCCTGCAAAAGGCGCAATGAGAACCGGCCCGGGCCTGAAGGTGAACTTCAGCGCCACCGGCAGCATCACCGAAAGAGCGGTGAAGGATGCCTCGTAGCCGTCCTTTCCCGTGTACGCTACCGTATCCCGGGTGAAGACCCCTTCCACTTGCAGGGCCAGGAAGCGGGTGAACTGGAAGGAAAGCTGCGCCGCCCCCTCAAAGGTGATCCCCGGGGACGGAGGGTCTACCGGAATGTCCTCATGCAGGGTATAGAAGCGCAGGGAGCCTCCTCCCCTGAGGCCGAAATACAGCCACTTGTTCTTCCATGCCTGCCTGCGCTCGGCTTCGGTCTGGAGCCGAGCCTGTTCAGCCTCGTCCGCTTGCTTCCGTTCCGCATCAGCCTGGGCACGCCGGGCCGCTGCATCCTGCCGCCGGCGTTCCGCTTCCTGGGCTTCCTGGTACTGTTGTTCCACCAGCCGCTGCCGTTCCCGTGCCTCGGCCTGCTCCCGCTCGTCCTGCACCCCGGTGAGGTATTCCGCCAGCTGGGGCATGAGGACCAGGCCGTCGGCGATGCTCCGGTAGGGCCGGGAATCGCCGCTTATCACCGTACCGTTGGTATTGAGGATCTTCACGTCAAAGTAAGGATCATTTCCCAGGGTAATCACCCGGCCTGAAAGCACGAACTGTGCATTCAGCCCCACTCCCAAGCGGGAAACCGTAGCCTCATCGGTAAGCCCTGAGCCCTGTATATCCTGTTCCTTCATGACCCGGTCAATGGCCGCCTGGGTTCTGGGGAGCACCGCATACTTGCCGCTGTTGGCAATCTCCGAGGCTAAGATCTGCGCCAGGACCTCTGTAGCTTCCGCGTCCGTCCCTTCGGGAATCCCAAAGGGTAATACCGCCAGTTGCGGTAGCTTGGTGCTATCCACCTGGGCAGCCCTTACCAGGCTCTGGGCCATAGGGGGCAACAAGGAACGAACCTCCTCAATGGCCCGGTATTCCTTATAGGTTCCGGCTATCTGCTGTAAGCGCTCCACATGCATAATGGTAATATGGATGAGGTTACGGCCACTCAGCCGTTGTATGTGCCCGGCAATCACGTATTCGGCGTTGAGCTGGGTCCCCAGGGTCTCAATGGTATCTGAGTCGGTCAGGCCGGTACTCTGAAAATCCTGCGCCCGCAGGATGTTCTCCATAGACGTCCGGTCAATCACCGTAAAGGCCCCCTGCAAGGCCCGTTCATTGGAAAGCAGCGCGGCTATAGCTTCTCCCTCTTGTCCGCTTCCGCCGCTAAAGGGCAGGACAGCGAGTCTGGGCCGGTTCCCGCTCTGGGCTCCGGCGCGTAAGGGTATCAGCATGGCGCAGCAGGCCAGAGCTACCCATAGGCTTACGTGTTTCATCTCTCTCTTTGCCTCATGTTCTTTCATTCCTCTCACCTGTCATCTAGGCTCTGGAAACGGGGCCCCCTGGTTCCAGGGGGCCCCGCAGCCCCGCCTACAAGCCCAACAGTTGGTTCAGCTCTTGGTCGGTCTTCTCAAACACCGCGTCCACATACTCGTTGATGTCCTTCTTGAAGCTGTTCTTGTCCAAGTAGGCCACCACGTAGGTGTTGCCCTGTCCGTTAATGTACGGCCCGAAGGTCTTCACCTTCCGTAGCGTTTGGCTCACGATTTGCTTGGTCGAGTCCTGGAACCGGGCCACCTTGTCGGTTTCCCCTTGGGCCTCAGCCCGGCGCCGCGCATTCTCCCCTATGGCCGCTACTTCGGTCTCAAGACTCGCCGCCAGGTTTTGCCGTGCAACCATAAGGGCCTGCTGGTAGGCGTCCGACTCGTCGTCCTTGATCGTGGAAATACCAATCTCCGAGTACACGTCATCCGCGTCCTGATGCTGCTGCCTCCACTGGGACACTTCCACAGGCGGCCCGCTTTGAGGCTGGCTCTGTGCAGGCTGTGCCGCTGCCGGCTGTGCAGACTCTGAGGCCGGAGCGCTGGCGCAGCTTACCAACAAAGCCGCTCCTGCTAGAGCCCCCGCGAGACTTGCGAAAGAAAACATCCGCTTGTTCATCTTCAATCCTCCTTAAAGATTGATACGAAATAGAGAAATATAATCTAATCGCCTAAAAAGGCGTTAAATTCCTTGATAAAGTTCGTTTCCAGGTCCTTTTCTATTTCCCGAAATACGATATTGTAGGCCATATTCTGATTCCGGGAGCCCACCCGCGGGTAATTCTTGGTGTAGGAAAAGAACTGCTCCTCCAGGCTGTTCTTGAGCTCCACATGTATCCCTGCATTGATGAACACCCCCACCGGGAGGGTCTCCTCATCACAGAAGACCTCCCCGCTGAAGAGGTAGTCCCCCTGGCTTCGCACCGTAACATAGCCGCCCTTTTCCATCACGTCCAAGAGTTTTCGCAATACCCTGCCTTGCCTGTCCCCCTCAATCGCCGCACTAAAGCGCAACTGAGCGCGAAACTGCCTGCTCTCTTCCTTAAGCCGCTGGATATACCTCAGGATTTCCCGGTATTCGCTTCCGGCAGGGGAGATATTCCCCAAGCCCGTGATGTCCGATTCGATCATTTCAGTAAGGGAAACCGCACGCTTAAGCTCCTGATAATGCCGCAAGGGTTCCCCTTCATGCTCCAAGAAGCTCTCCATAAGCATTCGGTTCGTGTTGATCCTCTTGTGATAGAGCTCTGCGGCCTCCTGTTTGCTGATGTAGGCCAGGATATACCAGGAACGGTTCTGATCGTTGTGCCAGGGGGAGGTAAGCCTCGCCCCCATGAAGTCCGCCTGGGAATGTATCTTGACGGCCGAGTCCATCACCGTTCCCGTTTCGATGCTTTTCTGGTTACCGGAAACGAACTCGTTATAACGGCTGATCATCCCTTGCTGTACCTCAATGGTGGTGCCGAAATAGAGGGCCAGTCCGCTGAGGGCCGCGTTTTTTGCCTCTTCCTCATCTTTCCCCATACCCAGGGCGCTTATGTAGCGGGAGTCCGGGTATTCCAGTTCACGGGAACGGACCCACCGCGGCTCAGGCCCCGCGGCCATGAGATAGCTTCCGGCAAGGAGTGCCAGGAGTACCGGCATGTTCTTACGCATACGGGAGCCTCCTTAGGGGTGCAAGAGCTGGCTGTACATGGTAAGGTACTTGCCCCCGGACAGCTCTGTGCTTCCGCTGCTCAAGACCGCACCGGTCCTGGTGGAAATCGTTTTCATGTGTACCTCAATCTTGCGGCCCACCCGGATCAAGGTACCCAGAACCACCGCAGAGGCACCGAGCATGCTCCCCAGCTCTATTGCCGAGGCATCGCTCACGTAACCGGAAGCGCTGAAATCCAGTTCTCCCACGAGCCGGTCAAGCTGCGTACGTTCTACCAGGGTTATCTGGGGCCGTTTGGCAAGATAATGACCGGTCTGTTCCGCGAAATAGCGGCCCAAGACACTTTGGCTTCCGTCCACATTCAGGAAGTCCAAGACCGCCACGGTCAGCTTCTCCCCCTCTGCTGAGGGAGAACCGGTAAGGCCCTGGAAAAGGCCCTTTTGTTCCATGGTCCGGCTGAGGCTCAGGTCTTCCTGGGAAAATCCCGAGCTGAGCAGGACCAACGCTAGGGCTACCAGAAAAAGCGCCCGCTTCATACATACCTCCTTACATAAAAAGAAAAAAATGAGAAAAACATCCCCCTATCTAGGCAAACCCTAGATAGGGGGTATTTTTTTACACGAGCACTCAGAAACTGTCGGTTAAAGATACAAGATAAGGAAAGACTAGGTCTTAGTAGGCATGGTATCTGCTTAACAGGGGGGGGGGGGGGGGGGGTATTACAGAAATAAATTTTTGTCAAGAAAGTTAAACACCTTTTATAAAAACTTTCACGCCTTCGGTGGGCGGCTTATAAAAGTAATATAGCGCAGGCGATCCGAAATGTCAAGGAATTTTCCATAAAAAATACAAAAGAAAAACTGGCGGAGAAAGAGGCCGTGGATGTTACCCTTTCAGGACATATACCGGTTTTTCAAGGCTAAACGGTTTTACAAACCTTACTAAAACGTGCTATAGTAGGGAGGCGCTAATCGGATAAACCCTTATGTCTACTATGGAGGACGTTCATGCAATTCAGACTGGATAAACAATCAGGTAATAAATTGTCGGTGTTGGGATTCGGCTGTATGCGGTTTCCCAGAAATCTTGGGGGTATTGATATGCAAAAGACCCGGCCCCTTATCATGGAGGCCATCCATAAAGGGGTGAACTATTTTGATACCGCCTATCTGTACCCCGGAAGCGAGGAAGCCTTAGGGAAAATCCTCGAACAGGACCATGTCCGGGAAAAAGTGTACATCGCTACCAAGCTGCCTCTGGCTTTGCTGCGGGGCCCTAAAGATTTTGACAGGATCTTTACCAGGCAGTTGGAACGGCTGCGGACATCCTCTATTGACTATTACCTCATGCACATGATCACCGATATGGACCTGTGGAACACCTTAGAGGGCTGGGGCATAGCAAGCTGGATCCAAGAGCAGAAAAGAAAGGGTACTATTAAGCGTATCGGCTTTTCGTTTCACGGGTCCCAGCAGGAATTTCTCAAACTTATCGACGCCTATCCCTGGGAGTTCTGCCAGATCCAGTACAATTATTCCGATGAAAATTTTCAGGCCGGGAAGCTGGGCTTACAAAAAGCCGCAGAGAAAATGGCCGTCATGGTGATGGAACCCCTCCTGGGGGGGAAACTCGCCACCGGCCTCCCTAAGGAAGCAGTGGAGCTCTTCAAAAAGGCAAATCCCCGGCTCAGCCCTGCCGGCTGGGCCCTGAGGTGGGTCTGGGACCAGCCGGAAGTAAGCGTCCTCTTGTCCGGCATGCAAGAGCCCTCTCACCTTGAGGAAAATCTCCAGCTTGCCAATAGGGCCTTTCCCCAGATGCTTACCCAGGAGGAACACCACATTTACCGGCAGGTCTTGCAGGTGTTTAATCGGGCCTATAAGATCCGCTGTACCGGCTGTAACTACTGTATGCCCTGTCCTCAGGGCGTGAATATTCCCGGCTGTTTCGCCGCGTACAACACCTCCTTTGCGATGGGCTTTATAAGCGGGATGCAGCAGTATATGACCAGTACCGGCATAACTTCCCAGCGCATGAGCGGCCCAAGGCTCTGTATCAAATGCGGCAAATGCGAAAGCCACTGTCCCCAGCATCTGCCCATCATCCGCTCCCTTGTCTCGGTACGCAGGCGCATGGAACCCTTCTTATTACGAGGCATACTCCTCATCGTTCGCTCAGCCTTGGGCAAGCAAGGAAAAAAAGGAAAGCCAGGGAAACCCAAGCCCTTGCAGGACGCACCGTAACTACCGGCGCAAGGCAGCCCAGAGGCTTTTCCCAAAGGGCTGTTTATAGACCGGGAAACCCCTCAAGCCAGCGGTGAATGTGCGCGGCAAGCTCCTTCGCATCCTGGTTCTTGGGGTTCATAAAGACTATTTCCCCCACAAAGGTATTCCCCGAAAGACTTCTCTTCAGCTTATCAAAAACCTTGCCCTTACCTCCTGCACAGCAGCAGAAAAGGGCCACCTGCTTACCGCTGATCCGGGTTTGCTCCAGAAAAGTCTCCAGCGCAGGTGCCGGTGAACCTGCCCAGACCGGAGTGCCGATGATGAGCAGATCATAGGCCCCGCTCTCAAAGGTATAGGGTTTGAGGGCAGGTCTTTGATGCAGTACCACCTGACGGCCTCCCCAGACATATTTTGCAAGGCCCCTGCGCGGTTTATCCTCTTCCAGTTGCAGGGCCAGGACATCCCCGTGGACCACTGCGTTAATCTGTTCCGCTATCAGCCTGCAATTCCCTTCATAAGAAAAATAAATCACTGCGGTTTTCATCTTTCATTCCCCCTTAATCAATTATTCCCCCAAAAGCCAGGGACCTGCAAAAAAACGCATCCTTTTTATGCCCTCCGGTTTAGCCCTTCCTGCATCCGTCCTATGGCCTCCTCAAGACGCGCACGGGTGGTACCGAAGTTGAATCGCACATAGCCTTCCAGTCCGAAGGGTTTGCCCTGATTGGGGAGTATCTTTGCCTTGTCCTTGAGCCACTGATAGGGATCGGCTATGCCCAGAGGACGGAAATCTACCCACTGGAGATAGGTACCCTCCACATGGGTGAGTTTTGCCGCGGGAAACTGTTCCCGCAGCGCCTTTTCAAAGTAATCCCGGTTACCCCTAAGGTAATCCACCAGTTGGAGATGCCATTCCCCGGATGAACCGTAGGCGGCCTTGGCAGCGGCCATATTGAGGATGCCCGGCTGGGGCAGGGTGTAGCAGGTTTTGCGGAAGTCCTCCCGCAGGGTTTTATTGGGGATGAGGGCAAAAGCAAAGGGAAGCCCCGCCAGGTTATAGGTTTTTCCCGGCCCCATGATGCTTATGCTCTGCTGCGCGGCATATTCGTCCACAGAAAAAAAGGGGATGTGGGGCCGGTCAAAAACCAGACCGCAGTGCGCCTCATCGGATATAACGATCAGGTTTCGCTCCTTCGCAAAAAGGCTCAGTTCCTTAAGCTCCTCGTACTTGTACACCCGGCCCACAGGATTATGGGGATTGCAGAGGTAGAAAAGCCGGACCTCCGGCTGGATACGCTGCCTCATGTCATCAAAGTCCATCTGGTAGTATTCATCGGTGTTTCTCAAGGGGGAGAGGATGGTCTTTTTTCCTGCCTTGGCAGGAGCGGCAAGCAGCACATGGTAGTTCGGGGTAGTGATCATGACCGGTCCTTCCCGAAGACGGCTTACCGCGGCCAGAACCGGCACAATAGCCGGGAGGAGCAGGATCCAGTCTTCCTCAATGCTCAGATGGTATTCATCCTGAAACCATTTTTTGATAATCCCCGGCAATTCGGGGTCTTGGCCATAACCGAAGATGCCGTGCCGTATCTTGGACTCCAGGGCCTCAATGATCTGGGGAGAGGAGCGGAAGTCCATATCCGCCACAAACATAGGGAGCGTCCCTTCTCCCAGGGTATCCCACTTTACACTGCCGAATCCCCGCCTATCCACCATCTCATCAAAATTGAAGCGCATCCTTTCCTCCGGTTTTTGTCACGGCACATTGCACCAGCCTATCGCAGCACCCTGCGATAGCTTACCGCAGCACCCTGCGATAAGCCTAGAGCCATTCTCAGGTAAGCCTGCATCCCATTACCACCGCCTCCAGGGCTGTTTAGACCCGTTTCCGTTCCGCGATGATTTTCTCTATCCTGCTGATAAAGGCTGCCTTGGAGAACTGTTGCACATGCCGGGTAAAAGGGGCCCGGTCTCTGAACTGGGCTTCCCTGGATTCAAAGCGATCCATAGCTTCTATCAGTGCAGCAGGGCTTTGCTCATCAAAGAACATACCCGTCTCGTTTTCCTTCACCGTATCCAAAACCCCGCCTTTACGGTACGCGATAACCGGACAGCCTGCGGCATTGGCTTCAACAGGAACAATACCGAAATCTTCAATACCGGGAAAAAGCAAGGCCTTGGCACGGGAATAATACGCGGCCACTGCCTCGTCAGAGAGCCGCCCGGTAAAGGTAAGTAAACCTGATTTTTGATACTGCCGTATCATTTGTTTTTTTGCCCCGCCGCCGGCAATGACGAGTTTCCTTCCTGAAGCAATACAGGCATCAATCGCTATATCCGCCCGTTTATACCCGGCCAGTTGACCGAAAAAAAGATAAAAGTCTTCAGGCTGCCGCTCCAGAAGTACATATTTTTCTAGGGCGACCGGAGGAAAAACAATTGCTGCCTCCCGGTTATAGTAACGACGTATCCGTTTTGCCACATAGGATGAATTAGCAACAAAACGATCAACCAAATTGGCCGATGTACTATCCCACACCCGCAATGCAGGAAGCAGCTTTTTCATAAACAACCGGATAAGCCCATTGGATTTTCTGAAATACTCATGGTACATATCCCAGAGGTAACGCATGGGGCTGTGACAGTAACAGATATGGTACGCATCAGGATTGGGGACCACCCCTTTGGTGGGGCCTGATTCACTGGAAATAATAAGATCATACCCTTGGAGATTGAAATCGGTAAGGCTATTAGGCATAAGGGGCATGTATTGCTGATACCGTTTTTTGGCAAAAGGGAGCTTGTTGATATACGAGGTATACACCCTATGGGACCTGATACGCTCGGACACGGCAGCAGCATCGTAGACGTGGGTGTATATATCCGCCTGGGGGAAGAGCTCAAGGAGGGCTTCAAGCACTTTCTCGCCTCCCCGCATATTTACAAGCCAGTAGTGAATGATGGCAACCTTCATTTAGCCCCCTGTCAATTCCCGCACAATAATGGAAGCGGTCTTTTCAAACGTATATTTGGTCCGCAAAGGTTCCGGTAATACCAGGGTTTCCGCTTTCTTATGCTGTAATAAAGCCGTCAATTTTTCTTTTAAATCTTTGCTGTCCCCCGAGCGGAAAAAGGTTACCGGAAACTCACCGTAGATTTCCTTAAAAACCGGAATATCCGAGATAAGCGCCCTGGTACCGACGGTCATGGCTTCCAGGGGAGGAAGCCCAAAACCTTCATAAAGAGACGGCTGCACGAGAAGCGCTGCCCGGGCGAGTAACCATTTGAGTTCTTCATCGGATATAAAACCGGTAAACTCCACAAGGGAAGCACCGGCTGAGTTGAGTCTTTCAAAAGATGCCGTGTCTTTTGACCTAAAATTATGTTTCTCCCCAATGATAACAAGTTTATGAGGCAGACCTTCTCTACGGGCATTACCAAAAGCGTCAAGCAGAACGGAAAGGCCCTTGTGCTTTTTTATATTTCCAATGAAAAGGATAATCTCTTTTTTTTCAACCGGTGTCATAGCATTATCCTGTAAAAAGTATGGCTGTATCGCGCTATGGGTAACCATTACCCTGGTATTGCTGCCTAGATGCAATGCTATTCTCGATTGTGAGAATAGAGACACGGTGAATATGGTTTGAGAACGCCGGTATGCCCGGCGGTAACACCACATCCGTACCGCAAGCCCGGTTTTCGAGGTAAGCTCCGGCATGTCAGGAAAGATAATGTCGTGGATGGTGGTGTAGACAGGAACGGTAATACCACCGGGGATATTAAAATACGGAGTATAAAACAGATCCGTTTGGTTGATAGTTCTTTGTAAGGCCGGCGGAAAGGCAAGCAATTCACGGATAGAGAAGGGTTTTATGGTACAATGGAGGATTTCAGTATTGTGACGGTTTTTACCAATAGAGCGCAATTTTTCTGCATCTCCCAGCAGCATAAACCTGTGGGGAGTATCGAGAAGATAGGGGAGGCATCCCCGCAGATATACCCCCACCCCGCTTGCGTCTATCATTCTACAGTCAATGCTTATGTTCACGGGTATGATCCATCATAAAGTCGGCAATACGCTTTCCTGCTTCTCCTTGAAATTGCCATGCGGTACTTTTTGCCTTGTCCCGGGCTGTTTTCAATGCCCTGCTGTCGGAAGCGTTTTTTATCACTTCCCCAATGGAATCAAACCAGGCTTCTTGAAGCTCAATACCGGCTTCATGCAAGGTTTTAAATTGCCACAGTGCGTCAGCAGCCTTATCTCCAAGATCATCGGCATCGTAAGGCCGCAGGTCAAGTCCCTGCTTTACATACATAACGGGCTTGTCAAAAAGAAACATATAATCAAAAATAATACCGGAAAAATCAGAGATCATCATATCCGCCTTGGCAAGGGAATAGATATTCTCCCGTTCATAATCCCATAGTACATGAGATGCATGTTTATAGGTTTCCCTAAGGGATTCAAGCATAGAGGTTTCTGATATTTTGGATTGAGGGTGGGGCCTTATGATGATACGCCAGCCGGTTTTAACCAGGGGATCAAGCAAGGTGCAGCCGTATTTACGCAACAAGGCAGAGGGCCCCCAGGAAGGAGACACCAGCACGGTAAAGGGATGCGCCGCTTCTTTGGGAAGATGCCTTAGGGTTTCTGCATACTCATCAAGATAGGTACAGCCAACCGTGATAAGCTGCTTTTCCGGGAGTCCGCGAAGCTGTTCGAGCGCACGGATATCCTTTGCCTGATAGTCCCCGGTGAGGAGGACCGAATCAAAATAGTCAATACCGAACATACGGTACAGGGTAGCATCACCGGGAGCGTGGAGCACATGGGCGTAGTGATTAACGGATTGGGAACGTTTGAGCTGATACACCTGCAAACCCGGCGTGGTCATAAGCACCACATCGGCAGAAAGAAAATTTAACCGGGCAAAGGCTTTGTTTCCTTCCCCGATAAACTCAGGTTTTACCAGCCTATAGTGCTGTTCAAACACCGGATCATCTTCTGAAGAGGTGAGAAAGGTGATTTCCTGCTGCCGCTTTTCAAATTCATCAAGGACCGGTTTAAATACATTCCAGTAGTGCTTCCCTTCAGAATAAATAACGTAAGGCTGCGCCACCGCTGACTTAACCGCAACACCTCCGCCGGAAAAGATGACCTTCGCCTTGATGAGCAAAGCCCTTGCCAGGAAATACAGGGTTGCAGCAATTCCAAGCAGAATGGAAAAGAGCATACTGCCCGTACCGGGATCGATGTACAAGCGATAGAAATCGAGATGCATCATGGTTCTCTCATACTCCAGTTTTTTTCATCAAAAATATTCTCATGAACAAAGAGCCATTGATTGTTCCGTATACTAAAGGTGTATTTACCGTGTTGATATGCCAAGGGTATATGGTTACTCGTGATATATACGCCCGCTTGTTTCGCCTGGGTGTTTATGGGTTTTCCGTTAAAAGGGTTTACCGGATTTTCAATAATACCCTGTACTGCTAAGGCCGGAACATCCGCATTGGTCATAAAGGTCATATCGGTTTTGAGTGCTCCCCGGGCATTGAAATCTTTTACCAGGAGTACGGGGTTGTATCTTTCGCGCGATTCTCCAGGAATAGGAATAGGGGTATCCGCAAGATAGGCATCAACTGCCGCACCATGATCCGATACAATAATAATCCGGGTATTATCATAAACGCCGTTTTGCTTGAAATCCTCCAGCCATTCGGCGAATTTAAGATAAAATGCACTGTTTACATGGTAATACCTGCTTTCAGAAAATGCACCGTCTCCTTTATTGCTTACGGTTTCAACGGGTATATAATCCGGGTATTGCAAATAGGTTAAATCATGGGTTGCATCATTGGTAATCAGTAAGGCACAGGCTGTGCCTGCATCATACGTGGTGAGTTCCGGTAGAAAATCAAGCACCGCATAGGCATTGATGAATCCGGTATTTGATTCCCCTACATCATCCACCCCCCAATACCATCCATCATCGTATATATGTATCCGCAATACCGGAGGGGCTATCTTTAACAGGGAAAATCTGAACATGTTGCGTTTAATAGTAGTGCTGGTAATGGTACCATTTCCATAGCCATGCTGCGTATACCACAGTTGGCTATACCTTCCGTTTGTGTTAAATGCCTGTATGTTTTCATAGGAATTATAGATACTGGTGTCGGGAATCCATTCATAATTAGCCCATGAAGGATCCGTAACCTTCACCTGATACCCTGCTTCGGCAAGGAGTCTTGGGAGGACCAGGAGGGCCTCATTGTTTTTTTCTACCAGAGGAACCCTATCACGAGCATTCATTTCCCGAGGGGTATAGTCATAGCCGCCCCAGATGGGAGGGGCTCCCATAAGGGTATGCATGGCAAAAGAAAGGGTGTTAGGGTACAGGGTAAAACCGTCAAAGCGTTCTTTTAAATGAGGGTTCTCTTCAAAGATAGGTTTTACATAGCCGTTTATGGCACAGTCAGCCATAACGACAATCACATTCGGCTTGTCTTTGGATAAAGAAAAAACCGGGGTGATACGAGTAAGCGCAGTATCGTGCAGTGCAAGGGCTTTCGTATAACCGGCATGTATACGCACGATATTATAGCCGGAATATATGGTCAATGACAGCAGTATAATCCCCATACACGCGTTGATGAGGTGGAGCTTCTCTTTTTTTATGAGGATTAACACCAAAAGCAGGATACCCAGTAGGCTTAGAATGTTCAGTATGGCGGTTCTTACTGAAACCGCTAGCACTGCGGTGGTGTTAAAATGGAAGGTGTTTGAAATGGTTCTATAGTGGCTTTGAAATACCGTATCATTTACCAGGGCGCATACCGCGATGACCGTAAAGAGCGCGGTAAGGATCGTTTTTATCTTGTCATTAAACAGAAAATACATACATACAGGCCAAAACAAACAGAACCCTGCTGATTGTAACAGGGTATGGAACATAAAGGGAAAAGGGGATCGGTAGGCATCAATGAAACTGAATTCTTCAGGAGAAGAGGCCATAAGCACCGCGGGAATAGCTAGACCAATACATACCGTAAGGATCGTACAGCTTAACAGAAAGAGTACCATCTGTTGTTTTTTGTTATGGAGGAGAGGATCCAGAAATGTCCCTTGCACCGTTTTTATCCCTTGTATGACTACAGGGCTCAGCAAGACAAGCGCGGCAGCGCTTATCAATGCCAATCGTATGAGCAATGCACGGGTATTGAAAAATCCCATATAAACGATAAAAACAAGCACCCCCAGGCTCATAAGGCCATAGAAGGTTTTTCCGGGGTGCTTGAGCTTATAAAAAATGTTTTTGATGAGGGAAAATACATTATTCATGGTCCAGTACAAAACAAGCCCTGCCGGTGCGTTATACAGCACTACCAGGAAGAGAGCGGCCATTCCATACAGCTGAACCTTGTCTTTGGCGGGAAGTCCTTTCGTATAAAGAGCGCCGGAAATACCGTTAATAAGGGTCATCAGAATCGGAAGCAGGTTAATGGTAAAACCACCTGTACTCAAGACCCCATCAGGAGCGCTCATGTCCCGGATAAAAAGAAAGGAGACCCCTTTTAGTGCTTCAAGATGGGATAAATAAGAGTAAGCGGCAATAAAAAAGGGTACCTGAATAAGAATGCCAAAGGAATTTCTTAAAGCATAGGCCGGGTGATAGTGCTGCTGCCGGTAATAGGTGGACAGTATCATGTACTGTTCATCCCCTTTGAAAACAGCCTTGATGGTATCTATCTTCGGTTTCAGCTTTCTTATCAGTTCCCGTTCCCGGCGCTGCCAGTTTTCCGCGACCATATAGAGGGGTAAACATAACAAGGTAACGGCAACACTTACCCCCATGACCGCCAGGGCGGGATCTTGAAAGACCTTGTAGATCAACACATAGACTATTTCTATAATCTGAACGATTGGAAAAACGATGATAGTATACAACAGGGTTCCCATACCTTACCTCAGCTCCCAGCATATACGAATACACCCCTCTGTGCAAGCCCGCGCAATGAAGGCTTCCTAGGGGGGCTGCCAGGGTTTCCCCTTCCGAAGAGGCAGCCCGTGCTCATGCTATGAGCGCCCGCCCGAATGGGCCATTCGGGTACCAAAATGAAGTATTCGGGTACCAAAATACAGCATTCGGATACCAAAATACAGCATTCGGGTACCAAAATGCGGCATCCGGGTACCAAAATGCGGCATCCGGGTACCAGAATGCGGCATCCGGGTACCAAAATGCGGCATCCGGATATCCGAATGGCAAGGCAGAATTGTTTTGAACAACTGGCTGCTGAATGAGAACGAAGCCAAGCCGGGAGAGGCGGTTAAGGAACAGGAGCAAGAGCACAATGGTGGGGATGTGAAACGGGCTTGGGGGTATAGGGTAAGCCAAGCACTACGTGCAAGAAGGGGTACTTAACGGGAAGCAAGGGGAGTATTATGTGTCCTTCAGAAATATATGTTTTATAATCATATATACGATTACTGTCCAAATCATCACTATGGGTAGGGCATAATACCATTTTTTCGGTTTTCCATTTTTCCATAGGTCTTTTGCCTGTTCTCTGCATTCATGGATAACATGTTCTGGGATTAATGTTAATGACCAGTAAACAAGCAGGGGGACTATTATAAGATCATCTAAATACCCTAAGACAGGGATAAAATCAGGAATCAAATCTAGTGGTGATAAGGCATATCCAATGGTTAGTATGATTACCATTTTTGCATACCGCGGCACCTCTTTTCTTTTATATGCAAGATACAATGCGGCTAAACTATAGGGTACTGCCTTAGCCGCAGCTTTCAGTTTTTTAATCTGTGCCTTACACCTTTGGTACATCCTTATACGCCCCGGCTATATACTATTGAATATCTCCAGAAAAAATGCCGTTTGATTTTTGCCTTTCCCAGTGCTCTTTTCACTATGTTTCTTACTTCTTTCATGGTCACATAAGTATCGTATTGAAAATGTCCTGCCCAGACCTCTCGTTCTTCTTTTGTTATGCCTACCCTTCCTCTCTTGATTACCATGATGATAGGGTTTACTAATACCGCCAGTATGGATAGCAGGTATTCCACTGCCCCTTCATTCTTAACTAAGTCCAGTATCACTATTTTCCCCTTTTCGGTTAATTTGCCTCTCATGGTTTCCAACATGCTTTCCTCGTTCATATGATGCAATGCCGCGACCGATACTATTACATCAAATCTTATATCGGTTTCTGCTAAATATTTTTCTGCAGATATGTTTATATACCTTATTTTTTCATGGGCATTTCTCTTTTGCGCTTCCTCTACCATATTCTTGGAGACATCAATTGCAATTATTTCATGTGCATAAGGGATTAATTTTTTTGTTAATTCCCCGGTCCCGCAGCCCACATCCAATATGCAGGTACAATGCCGAGGTATGTTTTGTAACACGTACTTTTGGTATTGTTGATTATGATCCCAGGTGTCCTGCAAAAAGGCTATGGCATCAAATTGTTTTATAACCCTTATATCAGTACCATTTTCCATAGCATACTCCTCCATACCCTTGTATACAGTTTTAGATTTAGATGTATCCTTTTGTCAATAGATTTTACAAAAAAGGTCTGACTGCCCCGGCGGATAAGTCGACTCTTACCTGGCCTGCAGCAATTCCAAATTCAAGAATCATCGGGGGCCTCGCCAGCAATGGCGAGTAAAAAGTCAGTCCAATCTTTGTGCAAATACCGGCTCATTTCATACCGGAGCGCCCAGAAAAACGCA
>JAITEL010000155.1 GCA_031282065.1 Treponema sp. | reverse complement strand
GGTGTTTCTTTGTACCGCCGGTTTTATGGCTGCCCAGACAAGGGGCGAGCTGCAGCAGATGTATATGGATTATCTGCGGGAACAGGGCTACATCCCCTCCCTGGATTCCGAGGGGGATGTAACCTTCAAGGTGGAAGGACGCTATTATTATATCTCCGTTGACGAGAACGATCCGGCCTACTTCAGGATAGTCTATCCCGGTTTCTGGGACATCGAATCTGAAGAGGAACGGATAGCGGTCTCCGCGGTGATTATGAGCGTCAACCAGACGACCAAAATTGCGAAGGTGTATATTGCCTCCTGGGACACTACCGAGATTGAGGCGGATGTCTTGTTGAACAGCCCTGAGGACTTCAAACACCACTTCTTGCGGATGATAAGCACCCTGCAGCTAGCCCGGCGGAAGTTTCTCTATGAAATGGGTAACTACTGAAGCCCTTTTCAAGGCTCAGGTCTTTTCCCGGCTCGTCTGTGCCCTCTGGTGAGGGAGCACCGCATTATGCTTCCACCTGCCGGAAAGCAGGAAGCCCATGACCAAGAGAAAGGAGCCTCCCACCGCCACAGGGTAGCCCAGACCCACCCCGAAAATGCCCCAGCCCAGGACCACGCCGAAGATATAGCAGACGGGCACCCGCAGGACCACCGAGGAGACCACGCTGGTAATCAGGGTGAACAGGGTGTGGCCCCCGCCGATTAAGAAGCCGTTGATACAGAAGAAAAAGGGGATTATAAGGAATTCCGCGCTGAAGGCCCGCAGGAAACTCACCCCCATGCGGATCATGTCCGGGTCATCCCCGAAGATCAGCATGATTTGGGCGGGGAAGAGCCGTACCAGGATGAAGATGAGCAGGGTAATCACCGCGGAAATGGCAATGCCTATCCTGCATGACTGTACGGCCCGGTCCATCCGGTTTGCCCCGATATTCTGGGCGCTCATGGCGGAGATGGAGGCGCTCATGGCCTGGGTGGGCATAATGCCGAAGCTGTTGAACTTGGACACCGCCCCCACCGCGGCGGAGGCGCTGACCCCGCCGACCATGTTGACGATGCCGGTGATAAACAGGAAGGAAATACTGGTTACCCCGTTTTGTATGCAGGTGGGGAGCCCTATCTTGAAGATAAGGAGGAGCGCTTCCTTATCGATCCTGAAGGAGGAAGGCTTAAAGTCGAACTGAAATTCGTTGCGCACCATATAGATGATGCTGAGGAACATACTCAGGGCCTGGGAAAGGATCGTGGCCAGGGCCGCGCCGAAGGCGCTCCACTTAAAAACCGCCACAAAGAGCAGGTCCAGGATCACGTTGGTGATACAGGCGATAAGCACGAAGTAGAAGGGATGCTTGGAATCCCCCATGCCCCGGAGGATCGCGCTGAAGGCATTGTAACCGAAGATGAAGATGAGCCCCGCCACCGTTACGGTGAGGTAGCGGTCCGCCTCCTCATAGGATTCAGCGGGGGTCCTGATGAGGTGCAGGATGGGCCCCTTGAGGAGCAGCGTCAAAAGGGTCAGACCCGCGGCCATGAGGAACAGGATGGTGATAAGGGTCGCGGTCACCCCTTTCAGGGCCTCCCGGTTGCCCGCCCCCATATATTGGCCGATGAGGACCGTGCCCCCCATCGCAAGGCCGATGACTAAAAAGGTGAGGATCATCGTTACCTGTCCCCCGATATTAACCCCGGACATGCCGGCGGTACCGCTGAAATTCCCCACAATAAGCATATCCGCCACATTGTAAAAGGATTGGACCAGGTTGGTCGCCAGAAACGGCAGGGCAAAGCGGATCAGTTTCGTTACAACGCTGCCCTCACTGAGATTATTTCCAATGTTAGCCACTATGGTAACCTCCCCCCTATAAAACTACGTGCGTACCATCCCCCGCAGTATAGCATACCGTGAGATTACCCTGCATAGGCCAGGCGGTACTGTACCAATCCCACATATTCATGTAAGGCCATCCATGTTCCGAAAAACGCAGCCATAGAGGGCAGAAAGCTGAACAGATCGTAGGGCTTGTTCCGGTTACAGTAGTAATCCGTGGGTGCAGGAATAACCTTGATGCCGTTCTTCTCAAAACAAAACACGCTCCTGGGCATGTGATACGCGGAAGTAACCAGGATAACCTGCTGGTACCTGAAACGTTCAGCCACATTCCGGGCGTTTTGCCAGGTGTTCCGGCTCCCGGTTTCCGTGAGGATCCGTTGCGGCCCCAGACCCAAGACGCGCAAAACCCCGGCAGCCACCACAGCCTCTGCTTCCTGTCCATGGTCAAATACTTTGCCCCCTGTGAGCACATAGTCCCCGGCAACCAGGTCTTTAAGGCTGAACCCATAGACCAGCCTTTTTAAGGCCGATGCTGAAAGGCTGTCCCGCTGCTCCCCTGCCTCAGGGGAACCCTGAACCGTTCCCCCGCCTAAGATCACCAGGGCATCCGCAGCAGCGACCCTTTCCCTGAGTCCGGTTTCCACGGACAGCGGCGGGTACCCATCTTCCAAGGGACGGAGCAGCAGATCCTGGACCGGCTCAATCGCAAGCACGTAGCAAAGAGCCCCCAGCCCCCGGAGCATCCATCGGGTCTTAGCCGGGCGCCGCAGGATAAACCCCAAGATGAACAGCCCCAGGATGATACACCCCGGCGGCAGTATGAGGGCCGTAGCGATTTTTGCAAGAAACACCATGGGTTTGTTTATACCTCCGGGGAGCAGGCCCTATCGGGCCGCAATGCCTGTGCGCCATTCTGGTATACATGACAGAGCTCTACCCCTTCAGGCACATACGCGTGGATGAGGACCCGGATGACCCCGGGCATGCCACCGGGGACCGCGGCCTCTTGGACCGCAAAGAGGGCCGTATTCGGCGCGCGGCCCAAGTGCCGCAGGGCTGCCGCGGGATTCTCCGCGTTTAGGTCTTGGGTAACCGAGAAGATGAGGGACACCAGATCCTGTTCCTGCAAATGGTTCTGCTGCAACAGGGCATCATACAAGGCGCTCACCTGCATCTGCATATCCAGCGCTTCGTTACGGCAGCAGGTGGCTCCCCGCAGTGCGGCAAGCCGTTTTACGGGTTTCCGTTTTATGGCTTTTCGTTTCATAAATTTCATAGGTTTCCTTCTGTAAGAACCAGGATGAATGAGGCCAGGGCAGCGAGGGCAATGCCAAAGACCCCTAGGCAAAGGTAGCCCCCAATCCCGCAAAGATACCGGTATTGTTTCTGGAATATGCGCCAGAGATCCAAGCCTATCCCATACAGAGAGCCAACCCCTATAAAAAGCCCTACCATAACCGTTATATGCAGAAGCATGAACTGGGTTTGCTCCTTAAATCCCTGATTCGTTCCAATACCGTACAGAAACAGGCTCAAAAGACAGATCCCAGAGAAAAAAAACACCGTCCGCTTGACCAACATGAGGATGATAGGTTTCTTTTCAGGCGGGGTACTGGTCTGCATGGTAACGTTTCCTCAACATTTGCACCTATCAGAAACAAAAGGTAAGGCCGGTTGCTAATACCCTACGCTTTGTTTATGATAACAATAGAAATATAAGAGAAGTATACTCATGAAGGTACCGTAAATCAATAAAACTGAGGGCAGGGACTCGATATTACAGAAGAACCCTGTATACTATCAAAAAATACTACTGAATAACCAGTATGAAAGGAATGAAGTATGAGGAAATTTATGGTGGCATGTATCATACTCAGCATCATAGGCGGCACGGCCTTCTTCTTCGGCTGGGTACAACTCATGGTTCCTCCCGGTTCCTATGGCGTATTGCGTTCTAAAACCCACGGCCTGGACCCGATGATCATCCGGGCAGGAGCATTCCGCTGGGTGTGGTATGCCTTGATTCCCACCAATGCGGAAATCCAGGCCTTTACCCTAGACCGGGTAAGCCGGTCCTCCCGCATCCAGGAGAGCCTCCCCTCCGGGAAGGAGTATGCCTCCTTCGCAGGCTTTACCCTTGATTTTGCCTATACCCTACGGATTAGCCTTTCCTTTACGATAAAACCCGATTCCCTGGTTAGCCTTACAGATACCCGGCATATCCTGGATCAAGCGGGTTTAGACGCCTTTGAAACGGAGCTGGCCGCGGAGATCGAGACCTTTGCCTTACAGCGGCTGCGGATCTACACCACGGATACGGCAAAACTCGATGAACTGCTGGGTTCCGGTTCCCTAGCCGCCCTGGAAAGGGATATACACCAGGCCTTTCCTGATATTGAAAACCTCACATGTTCCATTAAGACCAGGGATTTCCCCGACCTCACGCTCTACCAGCAGTTCAAGACGCTCTATACAGGCTATGTGGCCAAGCAGCAGGAATACGTTCATTCTGAACAGTCCTTACAGCCCGAGACCCGTATACTTACCCAGATCCGCTTAGATGATCTTACCCGATATGGGGAGTTATTAACCAAATACCCCATACTGCTGCAATACCTGGAACTGGAACAGCGCAATCAAGCAAAATAAGCACTGATTGAACAGAAGTCCTGTATTCGGTATAGTAACAAAATACCCGGACGGTTTGTTTATTGACCGAGAGTGCTCAGGATCCAGCCGAGTTTTGAGCCGTACTCTTAGGGGACATGGCCTCACCATGAACCCAATCTTTCGGTAATAGGGAGTTATATGGTGAGAAAAGGACGTTCCTTTCTTTTCATGTGTTGTGTATGCCTGTGCGGATTTCTGCACGGCCCCCTCAGCGCTCAGGAAGCAGAGGAGCCTGAGGTTGAAGTTCCCATTGATTCGGATTGGTCCGATATGATGCCTTCCCTCTATGCCCGGGGAGACCAGACCTTAAACATCTCCTTGGGGGTGCTCTTTCCTATGTTCTTTGTGGGTACTACCGGGGTCCTGGACAATAAGGTCAGTCTCGCCGGTACCTTTTCCCTGGCCTATACGTATTTTTTGTCCTCTCATTTGTTTGTGGGAGGTGAATTTGACCTCATGGCTGCGGGGACCTTGGGAAAGAACATGCTGTATATGGTTCCCTTTGGGTTCAGAACCGGGTACCAGGCGGTGGTGGGCCGTTTTGAATTTCCCGTAAGCATCACGGTGGGGGCGGCGCCGCAAAAATACCTGGAAGAAGGCTATTTTGGATTTTTTATGAAAGCTATGGCGTCCGGGTTTTTCCGGTTCAATGTGAACTGGTCCTTTGGCCTTAACACCGCGTGGTGGTGGGTTCCTGAATGGACGCAAGAGAGCGCTAAGGACGTACAGGGTCATTTCCTGGAATTGACCCTGGCGGCTCGGTATCACTTCTAGGGGGGACTATGAACATGATGTGGGCTGTCTTTAAAAGGGTGAGGCTAGTATGCCGGAGTATGCTCCTGGGGGGGCTCCTGTTTTGTTCCTGTAACCAGGATCCTATCTTCTATGGTATTTCCCTGGAGGTGGAACCGGTGGATCCCCGGATTGTCGGGATGCCTACCCATATAGCGGCGGTAGGAAGTAGTCTCTATGTGGCCAGTAAATTCGGCCCGGCCATCCATTGCTATGAGGGTGCATCCGGGTGGAAGGAACTGCCCAAAAGACCGGGGGGGCCTATCCTCGAATTGGCCGCCGCCGGGACCACCCTCTATGCCCTTACCGGAGAGCCCGGCTCTACCAGGGTGTCTGCATGGGATGATGCCTCGGGGGAATGGAGGGAGATCCCATCGGATTATGGGAATATCCAGTCCATCTATGGAGCAGGGCAGCGCTTATTTGCCGGAGCGATGATCAATACCGATACCTTTGCCATGCTGTATGACAGTGGGGGGAGCCTTGAGCGATTGAGCGGAGGCAGAGGATTTCTCCAGGGGGCGGTGTTTGACGGAAGCGATTATTACCTTGCAGGGACCGGGCTGTATACATTTGTTGAGGGGTCTGTGCCGAGCCTGAACCTGGTTGAAGGCAGTGAAGGGCTTCCTATAGCGGGGCTTATTACCCTTAC
This sequence comes from Treponema sp., assembly GCA_031282065.1. GTDB lineage: Bacteria > Spirochaetota > Spirochaetia > Treponematales > Breznakiellaceae > JAIRLU01. The sequence goes on along the minus strand of JAITEL010000155.1, from coordinate 2,803 downwards.
GGATAAGACCATAGCAGGGGTAAGCGGACAGAGCCTGTTTTCCTTCACCGCTGCGGGGAACTTTACGCAGCACGATATGGGGGTGAGCTTTACCGGGGCTCTGGCCCTATGGGGAAAAGAAGCGGAGGACAAAACCTTGCTCCTCTTAGGCATACAGGGAAGCTCCACTTCCACCACCCACGGCTACCGGGAGCTCCTCTTAAACAAGGGCAGCCTGGGAGATATGAGCCTCAAAATCCCCGGAAACCATACGGAATCGAGCATTTCAAACTTCGATAAGTACAATTCATCCTTAGGCAAACACCCGGTGCTGGTACTGTCTCAGGCTCCCGACGGGGTGCTCTTTGCGGGAACCACGAAAAACGGACTGTGGTCGTACCGGAATGAACAGTGGAATGCTGAATCCTAAGCCCTAAGCCTATGCAGGATAGGGAACTGTTCACGGCCCAGGGTGCCCTGCCTCCAGACGGGCCCCTGGCTGATAGAATGCGGCCCCGGACCGTGGACGATATTATCGGGCAGGATCACATCCTGGGCCCGGGACGGCTCTTACGCCGGGCTATCCAGGCCGACAGGCTCTCCTCCCTTATCTTTTACGGCCCTCCGGGGACCGGCAAAACGAGCCTGGCCCGGGTCATTGCCAATACCACCAGAAGCAGCTTTGAAAGCCTCAATGCGGTCCTTGCGGGTATCAAGGATATCCGGGAGGCCATAGACCGTGCGGATAAGCGGCGCCGGCTCTACGGTACAAGGACCATACTCTTTGTCGATGAGGTGCACCGCTGGAACAAGGCTCAGCAGGATGCCCTCCTGCCCTGGGTGGAAAACGGTACGGTGATCCTCATCGGGGCCACTACGGAGAACCCCTTCTTCGAGGTCAACCGGGCGCTGGTAAGCCGGAGCCGGATCTTTCAGCTTAAACCCCTTGACCCGGAAGCCTTGCGGGAAACCGCGTTAAGAACCCTCAGGGACACGGAACGGGGCTATGGGAAATGGCGGGTCTCCTTTGAGGAGGGGGCCCTCGAACACCTGGTAGCCGTAGCAGGGGGGGATGCCCGAAGCCTCCTCAATGCCCTGGAACTGGCAGTGGAAACCACTGAGACCTGCGCGAAGTGGCCCCCCAAGGAGGGAGCGGAAATCCGGGTATCCCTGGAGGCTGCGGAAGAAAGCATACAGCGCCGGGCCGTGCTCTACGACCGGGACGGGGACTACCACTTCGACAGCATCAGCGCCTTTATCAAGAGCGTGCGGGGAAGCGACCCGGATGCTGCGCTGTATTGGCTTGCCCGGATGCTGCGGGCAGGGGAAGACCCGGCCTTTATCTTGCGCAGGATGATCATCCTGGCAAGCGAGGACGTGGGCCTGGCAGACCCCCATGCCCTGGAGCTGGTGATCTCCTGTGCACAGGCCTTTGAACGCATAGGCTTTCCCGAGGGCAATTTTCCCCTGGCCCATGCCTGCCTCTACCTGGCCACCGCGCCCAAGTCCAACAGCGTCTTTGCCTTCTTTGACGCCCTGAAGGAGGTGGACAAGGAAGATGGGGAGGTGCCCAATCACCTGAAGGATCCCCACCGGGACCAGGAGGGCTTTGGGCATGGCAAGGGCTATATCTATCCCCATGCCTACCGGGAGCACTGGGCGGCCCAGCAGTACCTGCCCAGGGCGCTGCGGGGAAAGACCTTTTACACCCCTTCGAGCATAGGCTACGAGGGCCGGATCCGGGAGGAGGTCCTCAGGAGGAGGGAGATTCAGCTTGCCCTTATCCTGGGGGATGGAGACCCTCCCGAGACAGAGGGGCTTTCCTGGTCGGCCAGCGCCAAGGGCCGGGAAGGCTGGTTCAAGCGGCTTGAGTCGGGGAGAAGCGCCCTCCTTTTGGCAGATAGAGAAGCTATCCTGGGAGCCTGCCGTATTTCCCGGCAGGATCGCATCCTCATTCCCGCGGCCAATGACGGACTCCTCCTGTGGGAGAGCCTGCGCCGGACGCAGGAAGGCTTGAGCGCTGCCCTGGTGGACAGCCAGGCCGCACGGGAAGGCCTTGAGCGCTATGCCGCTTCCCTGGACGAGATCGAACAGCCCCTCATTGCCGTCTTCCCGGGGCCGGCCCTTCCCGGCCCTGAAGCGGCGGCGGCCTTCTTTTCCTGCAGTACCTTTGATCACATCCTGGCCAGGGAGCCCTGGCGAAGGGGAGCAGGGGCCGGGGTGTTCCGTACCTTTGCAAAGGGCGTAAGGGAGCTTCTGGCTGCCCGGGGAGATATGGTTATCCTCCAGTCCCCGCCCCTTTTGGGGGAACGCCTTTCCCGGATCCTGGCCGAGGAGTGCCCGATGGAGCAGGCCTTGGGGGCCGGCCTCAAGGCGGCAGAGGAGGCTTTTTTTGCCTGGACTGATGCGGAGCACAGGCCGGGCTCAGCCCGATGGACCTGGGATGGGGACACCCTGGAACAGGCCTTTCAGGAGGAGGGGTTTAAGACGAGCCTTACGGTTTTGGAGCGCTCCGAAGAGCGGCTGCTCACCGACAGGGACCTGTCCTTGTGGTTTGACAGGGAGAAGTCCCCCTGGGGGGCTTTCATTGCCGCTGCCCTGGGGGACGCCGCGTTTGCGCTTCTGAGGGAAGCCTTGCAGGAACGGATACGCTCAGGTCCCCTGCAGTGGCGCTGGAAAAGCCTCCTGCTCAGCGCCCGGTAAATGCTAAACTTGCCCCATATTTGTCCTTGCCTGTTTCAGAACACACCTCTCCCCGGAGCGTTTTCTCACAGAGACGAACAAAGGGGCTAATACGGAATACCCGGCGAATGGACGCCCCTTA
>JAITEL010000110.1 GCA_031282065.1 Treponema sp. | reverse complement strand
TAGACTTTATCCCCGGCTTTCTTGTCTACCGGCATACTCTCCCCGGTGAGCATGGATTCATCTATAGCCGTATGCCCTTCAACAACAACCCCGTCAACCGGGATCTTCGCGCCGGGCTTCACCACAATAACATCGCCGGGGATCACTTCATCAATGGGGATTTCTTTTTCCATCCCATGCTCAATAATGATCGCCGTCTTAGGAGCCAGACCCATGAGTTTCTTAATCGCTTCGCTGGTTCTGCCCTTGGATACCGCTTCCAGGGATTTGCCCAAAAGAATGAGAGTGATGATAACTCCTGCGGTCTCGAAATACAGGGCGTCCACCGCCTTGAAATTTCCCTGGGCTATTTGCCACACATTGTATAGGCTGTAAACCACTGCCGCCGTAGTTCCAATGGCGATGAGGGAATCCATGTTGGGGCTCCGGTGCAGCAGGTTCTTGAAACCCACCGTATAGAATCGATTGCCCGCGATGATCACAGGGATAACCAGTACCAGCTCCGCCAGGGCGTAGATGAGGGGGAAGTTCATCGGGGCTAAAGCCTGGGGAAACGGGAGCGTAAACCACTTAATCATCGGAACCATAGCGATATAGAGAAGGGGGAAGGCAAAGGCAGCGGCCACGATGAACTTTGTCCACAGGGTTTTTATCTCCCGTTCTTTGCGCAGCTTGTCTTCATCCACCGCGCCCTGCCTTGATGCGTCCAGCGCCTGGTAGCCCGCCTTTTCGATAGCCTCTTTTATGGCTGACAGCCGGATGAGCGCCGGGTTATAGACCACGGTTGCCTTTTCCGTGGCCAGGTTTACCGCGGCGCTTTCCACGCCCGCCAGTTTGTTGATGGCCTTCTCCACCCGTGCCGAGCAAGCGGCGCAGGTCATGCCGCCTATGGGAATGCTCACCGTGCTGCCTTGGGGTTTATCCAAAATCTGATACCCTATCTTGACCACCGCCTCCTTGACATGGGAAAGGGTGTGGGGGTCGGCGTACTCCACAAAGAGTTTTTCGCTGGCCAGGTTCACCGTAGCGGCGCTCACCCCTTCCAGTTTCCGCACTGTCTTTTCTATCCGCCCGGCGCAAGCCGCGCAGGTCATCCCGCCGATGCTTAATGTCTGACTCTGCATAGTATTACCTCCATAAGCCGCATATAGTTCTTGCGAAAATTAACTTCTCCGCCACCTGGCAAAGATGCCCTTTGCCTGATGGAGGAACTCCTTTGAAATGGTGATGGTCGTGGCGGTTTCCGTCTTGTTGGCAGGAAAAATCGGCACCGGATTGCAGCCGCCGGAACGGACGCCCACCTGGCTCATGCGGAAACGGTTGCCGCAGTTTTGGCAGACCAGCACCGACCCCTGCTGCTTGTAGAAACCCCGACCCGAGGCATAGCAGACCTGACAGGTGTTAAAAGCCGTGCGGATCGTTCCGTCAGGCGCCTTGACCGCCAGCACCTCCAGCCGGGTCCCGCCAAGGTCAACCGGATAAAAAACGGCGTTTTCCGTAAGGTCCGCAACCGGGATAACCAAATCACGGTCGGCAACCGCCGGCTTTACCACATTCTGTCCTGGGGTTTGCGCAAAAACCGCTGTTCCCAGCCCCGCCATGAGTACCGCCGCGATGAGGGTACGCTTCGTTTTCTTCTTCATGTTCCACTCCTGTAAACCAATGCTGCGCGGGGGACGCTTTTACACCTCTATGTCCCTGTTTCCCCTGGGTCCGCAGCAATCGGGAAGTTTGCCCTTGGGGGCTTTAAGAAACTTTTTGGCGAAAAGCAAAATCCCCGCCAATAATAGGATTACCCCCAAGACCGCAATGATATTTTCCATAGCCGTACCCTTACTCATCCCCGGTCTTTCGCGGTTTCAAGAAGCCCTTGGCAGTGCGTACCAGACCCCCTAAGAGCGCGAAAGCAGCGAGAACCATGCTGCCAGTTTCCAGAGACACCCGGATCTCCTGGGGGCGCTGGTCCGAAAGGCTCACCGCCGCAGATCCTGTACAGCAGCCTCCGCCCACCGCCGCGGCCTCTTCAAAATACGCCTGCGGGTAGATGAGGGTCTCAAATTCCGCCACCTCCGCCTTGATCGCTTCCATATCCACCCTATGCAAATCATCCACCACCTTCACATAGCCGTAAAACACGTTGTCCGCGGTGGAAAAATCAAAGTCTTCCGTCGGCATAAGCTGTATCACATTATCCCCTATGTCCATGTCAAGCCGGGTGTAATACGCGGGAAAGATGAGGCTGCTGTTCCCGGGATCACGAGAATCGTTGCTGATGATCCACCGGGCGGGCAGGGCTTTCTGCACGACCATAAGCGCCGGCTCTATGCCGTCATCCTTGAGCCGTATGTGCAGCTGCTGATACCCGTCCTTGATTTCCGCCAGCACCGCCTCTTCCGTGGGAATCGCCACCCCCGCAGGAACAGGGCTCAGGTCGGGGGCTGTTTCCGCTATCCCCCCTTCACCTTCGGCAAGCACGGTAATGGAACTGCGGATCATCCCCATCCAGCAGGAGTAGGAAAATTTACCTGTCTTATCAGGGATAAACTCAATTATGTTCTCCCCCGGTTTGAAGCGGTACTCAATCCGGTATTCCCGAATGATCATGCGGTTGTTGCAGCCGTTGATGCTCCCCTGGGGCGCGTTGATGGTCCATTGTACAGGTATGCCCTGCTGCACCGTAATCGCCGGATAGCGCCCGCCGCTCAAGGTGGAGGTAACGAGCTGGACGCCGTTCTCAATCACCGGTGTAAAGGCGCTTTCGGTCCCCCCACTCCTGGAAGCCGCGGGCTTTTGCGCGGCAAAGACCGCGGCGACACCCTCCAGACTGTATCCCGAAAGCCCCCATCCGTAGGTGAACATGCTCATTCCCATCACGGTTACCAGGACAGCCCCCGCCTTCATCACGGTACGGGTAAACTGTTTGCTGAGGAGGCCGCTCAAGGCGCCGATGCCGAACATCAAGGGAAGGGTCCCCATGCTGAAAAGGAACATGGAGATGCCCCCGGCAATGGGGCTGCCCGTGGACAGGGCGTAGAGCTGCATGGCCTGCAGGGGGCCGCAGGGCATAAGGCCGTTGAGCAGGCCGATAAGGAGCGGACTTTTCGCAGCGGTCTTTTGCTCATCGACTGTGCGGGCAAAGCGCCCGGGCAGGCGCGGGGTGAAGCGGCGCAGAGCGGGAAACATGCCGAGCATGGTGATCCCCATGATCACCATGAAGACCCCGGCCATGAGCTGAAGCGCACCTTGCAAGCGCCCCGATACGGTGAGGACCTGCCCCAAAGCACCGACCATACTCCCCACGGCGGTGTAGGAGATCACCCGCCCTCCGTTGTAGAAGAGGGAAGGAAGCAGCACGTTCCCGCGGCTTCCCTGCTGCTTCCTAGCCGCAGCAAGGGGGATACATTGGGAGAGGTTGATGCCCCCGCACATGGCAAGGCAATGCACTGAGGTGATAAGGCCGATAAGGAACAACATCCCATAGCCCATACCCGCCTCAGCAAGCGGGAAGGCAGCGGTGAGGGTGTTGAGTCCCAGACCCCGCAGCAGCACATAGAGGGCAAGGATAAGTACCAGGGTGCCGGTAATCTCGCTCAGCGAAGGGCCGCTTCCCTCCGTCTTGTTCTGATCATGGACCACCGAATAATCGAGTTCCTCTATAAGCGCTCGGATCCCGTCAAAGGTGATGAGCGCCTCGTCATAGGTAACGCGGGCGGTCCCGGTGTTGAAATCCACCAGGGCATCCTCAACGCCCCTTTTGCGCTTCAGTTGCTTCTCAATGCGGGTTTGGCAGTTTACACAGGTCATGCCGCGGATACGGAACGAACATGACCTTACTTCCCTTTGCATAGCAGGCTTTTCCCTCCTCAGGTAGTGCAAAGGTACCAAAGAATTGTGTCTAAATTATGATTTTTATAGAACCATCTCTTTTTTCTATGAACCTGCCACCGGGAAGGGAAGCTGCGTAATCACCTGTAAGACATAATCATCCCCTTCAGGCCGCGGCAGCGCATCAAGGGCCGGATCCCAGGCATTGTACAGAGCCTCTACCCGCAGCATCCCGGAGAAATCCCGGGGAAGGACTATGTCCGTGGTAAAAGGATTAGGCGGCCCCTCTCCCAAGATAAAGGAAATTGAATTCTCCTCATGGTTGAGGGCAAAGGGCATGGCTGCCGCATAGATCACCGGCAGGTTCCCTGCTTCCGGCTCCAGGTACAGGGAAAAACACCGGGGGTTTCCCTGAGCTTCCAGGCTAAGCCTCAGGGTCTGTCTTTCCAGAAAAGGCACGGCAGTGCTCCGTATCCGTAAGATAGCATCGCCCCGTGGCCCTTCCCCGGCCGCTGCTGCATCCAAGGGGCTTTCCACAATGGTACGCCGCACCGGTGCCGGGGGAAGGCGCAGCCCCAACTGCCGGGTATAGAAGACCAGGGCACCCAGGGTACTGAGTATAAGCAGCAGCGAGGGAATGAGCCGGGGGAGCAAGAGGGCAACCCTTGTTTTTTGCTGAGGTCTTGCCAAAAGTGCGGTGCCCCGTTCAAGGATGAGCATAAAGGGAAGGGTTATAATCGCCAGGTACAGGGAGATGAGCTGGTTTTCAGAGAGGAACAGGGCAGCGAGCTTTCCCGATGCAAAGGGCAGGTTTCCTGGGGCAGACTGGAGGAGCAGGAATAAGAGCGCCAAGGACCACACGGGGGTAATCAGCGCGCACAGGTATACCAGGACCGGTATGCTTATGAGCGCGCCCAAGAGGGTAAACAGCAAGACCCAGATAAAGGCCGGTATAAAGGTGATGTTCAGCCCCGCGGCAATAAACAGCCCCAGGCTGACCAGGACAAGGGCGGTATTCCCGTAGAGGCTTGCTTTTCTCGGTATATTTAAGAAATCCAGCAGGGGAAAGAGCACGGAAAGGAACAAGAGGGCCAGCACAAGCTTGAATCCTGCCCTGCCATAGTCTGCCGGGAACAGGGGCAGGGTGTAGTGGTTTGCCACCAGGGAGATAAGCCGGCCTGCGGCCTCAAGGGAAAGCACCAGGAAGGCGAGAAAGATCAGGGGTATCCAGAAGAAGCGGATGAACAAGCGCCATTGCAGGAGCATCAGGTTACGGTATACCAGGGAATAGACCAGAAACAGAAAAAACAAGGAGCCGATAACCAGCATGAAAAGGAGCACCGTAAGCCCTTCGGAGATAAAAACATACTTCCCGAGGCAGTTGATAATAAGGTAATGATAGTCGAGGTTTCCCGTTACCAAACGCAGGGAACCGGCATAGTCTGCCAGTACCGCGGCAAGCCGCTCCTTGGTAAGGCGGGGCGTATCCTCTTGCGAAAGGCTCCCGACCCCAAAGGGCAGGGGAAACTGCTTTGTAGATGAACCGCTTATATAGAGGGCATGTATGCCTTGATTCAAGGTCCGGCTCATAACCTGGGGCCCTTCCACGAGGTTCAGCCGGTAGAGCTCGTTAAAGGTAACCGCCAGCCTATAGGGGATCTGCCTGGAATCCCATACCTGTACCAGGGATTCCAGCACGGTCAATGCAGCGATCCGCTCCCCGCCCCCGTGGTGGACGACCAGGGATTCCGGGGCCTTATCCATGTCCAGGTATACCAGGAGGGTATGCTCAGGAGTATCCGCCGTGGTGTAGAGGTCTTCCAGACCCAGGTGGGATACTTTGCGCTTGTCTTCGGGTAGTTGGGATACTTCATCCCCAAGAAAGGCAACCCGGATAGCCAGGCTAGAGCCGTGGGTGCGTATATACTCGATAAAAGCAAGCCCCAGTTCCACCCCAAAGGGCAGTTTCCCGGGGACCGCTCCAGGAGCGGCTTCTGCTCCCTGACCGGATAGGGGTATGGCCAAGACCAGGGTTTCAAGCGCCTGGTCATCCTGATTGAGGGATGGGGGCAAGAGCACGTGTACCGATGAACCAAAGCCCCCATAACCGGTAAAGAGGGGGCGCTCTTCAAAGGGAATCTGCCGTTCCGTAAGCAGGCTAAGCAGGGTATACTTACGAAGGGCTTCCTGGGCGTCTATACGGACGGAAAACCAGCACACGCACAGAAGAAACACCGAGAAACCAAGCTGTCTGGGAATTACTGCCACTGGTTTAAGGATAGTTCCTGGTAGAGCCCAGCGTCAAGCAGGTTCGCTCCAAGTCGGAACCTTAGGGGCAATACGCCCTAAACCGGTAAAAAAAGGTGTCTGTTCTCGATACATCCATGAGCCGCTTAAAATGGTATAGGGAAATTATGATAAATCCTTTTTTGAAAAGGCCGTGAAACCCCATCAGACGGACAAGGGAGCGAGAACCCTCTGTACTTTTGATTTCTTCAAGATGATGTACGGGCAGCTTTCAGGATATTTCACCGAAAAGGCTTATTTCTTGCCGAATATATTGGCTGTGGGTGTAGTTCGGCGCTTGCCTCCGCCCCTGTTTTGAGGTGCTATAGGGGATATGGAGCCTGAAAGTATCTTCGTTCCTTCCGCATTCAAACACCATTGTTACCAAGGCGGACTCCAAGCAGCCTAACTCTTTTCCCTCCCCCGCTTACGCCGTGCCGCCTTGGCGCAGCCTCCTGCGAAGCCTTATCGCAGTGCCCTGCGAAGCCTTATCGCAGCACCCCGCGAAGCCCCAGCGCAGCATCCCGCGAAGCCTTGGCGCAGCCCCCTGCGAAGCCCTAGCGCAGCACCCCGCGAAGCCTTAGCGCAACCTCCTGCGAAGGCTTGGCGCAGCGCCCTGCGAAGCCTTAGCGCAGCACCCCGCGAAGCCTTAGCGCAGCACCCCGCGAAGGCTTGGCGCAGCATCATGCGAAGCCCTAGCGCGGCATCCCGCGAAGCCCTAGCGCAGCATCATGCGAAGGCTTATCGCAGTACCCTGCGAAGGCTTGGCGCAGCATCATGCGAAGGTGGCGGCCAGACGCCGGTATAAACGGGAATGTTCACAGTTTCTCAGCCTCAATGCCGCACTCCTCATAGGCGGCGGGCGGCCGCTTTGAATGATAGCCCTTTGCGTCAAGGCGTTTGTTTTCATCCCTGGTGACAAAACACAAACGATAGCGTTCCAATTTCTCCGCTATCTTTTCCCCTGAAACCGCCTCGTCCTTCAGAATTGAGTCAACAACCTGAAGGGTAGGCGGGTCGTGTTCCAAATGAAACTCCGTAGGCCGGTTGTGGTCTGCAAACAGTTTCCTTTGCTCCGGACTAAGGGCAACCGCATCCTTCACGTTGCAGTCGTGAATTTTCACCCGGGAAAGATCGATGGCATATTCACCGGCTTTTGCAATCGCTTCCCGTGAAGCCCAGGGTTCATAGCGCTTGATTTGCAGGAGGAAGCGGCCAAGTATGTCCTTTAACACATACCGCAGACCCCGCCTGACCGCTTCCTCTGCGGCTTCCCGGTACTGCTTGTGAATAAGCGCAATGAGATCAATGTCGCTGCCGTCGGTTTTCATCTTTCAACGCTCCTTTGTTTTTTTGCCCGCGTTGTTTTTCCTCACCGCGGAAATAAATTCGTCTATGGCTTCGTCCCGGTGGTAAACCGTGGCGCGTTTGCCATCATAGTCAATAAGGGTGATCTCCCCGCATACGGGGCAGATTGCGGTAACACCGCCCGCCTCGCGCAGGAGGTTGAAGGAGATTTTGTCTGTCACCTTGCCGCAAGAAGGGCAGTAAATAGACAAGAGACGGCCTGTGTTTTCGACCGAAACAGCTTTCATCACTCTTCCCTCCTCCATCCCGCCTGAAGCCGCCGCCGGCGCTTCACCCCTTAAA
>JAITEL010000007.1 GCA_031282065.1 Treponema sp. | reverse complement strand
TTATCACCCCGGGCGGTCGTTGACTCACATAACCTTTCCATCCTCCAAGCCGCCCAATGATCCAGCTTGCCCATGCCAAATGAGTTTTCGGCCATGGGTTCTTTTGCTTCTCCGTCTTTCCTTCATACACTTTGACTAATGCTTCAAGAAATTCCTCGTGTTCCCCGGAAAATATCAGCGATGTTTTCTGTTCCGTCTGTCCGTTACGCTCCGATAGAGTGTATTTTACAACTTTATTCTACCGTGTTTATGATGCCGTTTCTATGCCCCTCTATTTCCGCACTTCAAAAAAATTGGCCTTATAGATATTAGTTCTTTATAATTTTGCCATCTGTGGAGAGGGTTGTTACGGTCAAGGGAAGTGTTTTACCTGAATTGGTGAGGGCTGTACGCACCGCGTGTTCAATACCTCCACAACAGGGCACTTCCATCCGAATTATCTGGAGGGATTTGATGGGGTTATGGTGAATAATTTCCCCCAGCTTTTTACTGTAATCGGTCTCGTCGAGCTTTGGGCATCCGAGAAGGATGCGGTTATTTTTCACGAATTCCTGGTAAAAATCAGCATAAGTATAAGCACAACAGTCAGCAGATATCACCACATGCGCCTGTTCAAAGAAGGATGCCTGTACTGGTACCAGTTTGATTTGTAACGGCCATTGAGCAGGCTTACCGGCAAAACATATTGGCGAAACCTGCCGGGTACTCATTTCCTTGATGATAGCTCCTGTAGGGCAAACCGGTATACAAGTGCCAAGGCCATCGCAGTTTGCTTCCTGCAGGAGGTACGCTTTGCCATTACGCATACCAATCGCCGCCTCATGGCATGCCTCAATGCACAGGCCACAGCCAGTGCAGCGGTCCTTATCGATGGTGATACGAACCATATTCACCACGCTTTGGTGATCGGTTTCAGTACCCCAAATAGGGTTTATATACTCGTTTGTATACATATATTCAGTATACCGTACTAAAAAGAAGGTGTCAGTTGTATTTACAACAGAAATCACGTATTTCATAGGAAAGAATGAAGAAGAGCCATGTTTACATCCTCTGAAATTTATCTTTATCCTGGCAGCAGGGAGCACCACTAGTATCCCGGCATGATTATAACAATGGGTAAAATATGGGGCAGAAACACCACGTAACGCTGACCGGGGAAAGCCCTGCAAAGAGGAGCACTTAGGGACGCACAGGTCGAAAACCCGTATCGGCCTGATGGCGAATCGCTGCCCCGCACCGGCCTGTTCCAGGGAAAGCGTCTGGGCAAAGCCTGTCCCCCCGCCGGCAAGCAGCAGCGCAAGCAAAAGGACAAAGGGATACCGAAAGACATGCATGGTTTCACTCCTTAATTACCGGTATTGATCCGTTTTTGTACCGACGTATGATACGGTTGAAGGCTTATGCTGTAAATACCCCCCGGATCGGGAGTACGGTGATTGAAGAGGCAGCCCGGGGGAACGAGGGCAGGGGGCGGCGCTGGCTAGCGCGGGTCTAGGAGCAGCTGTGCGCGAAAGACCAGCTGTCCTCCATCGCTGCGCCGCCCCTCAAAGGCGAATCCTGAAGCTGCGCCCGGTAAAGGAGCAGACCATACTTCGGTGCGCTCTCCCCCCTTCATTTCGCTGAGGTAATTGATATGGAACTCCATGGATGCGGCCTGTTCCAGGAGGGAGGCTTCGGTACTATCCTGAATCCATTGAATATACCGGGTGTTGTTGACGTGTCTGTTATAGTCTATGTCCGAATACACCGCCCTTCGCTCCCCAACCCTGCTAAGCCCGTCCTGAGCGCCCAGCGCGGCCATTGCCCTGGGCAAGGCATCAAGGCCCTGGTTCAAAGGGAGCCTCTCCACCAGGTCCCCGGGACGCAGGGGCCTGCGTCTTTCCCTGTCCACAATAAGCCAGCCGCTTCTCCCTCTCACCAGGGGCGTATCTGAGGCATCCCGGATGTCGTAATCCCTGAGGGCAAAGAGCTTTTCCTCGCCCCGCGGCCACGAGCGAAGGCTCAGCCTTTCCCCATACCGGGGCCGCCGCTCAATAAGCACGGACATTCGAGAGAGTATCCATACCTGGCCGCTTTGGGCCATAGACTCCCTGCCTACGCCCAGCTGCTCTGCATGGTTAATCGCGGCCTCCTGGAAATACTCAAAGACCGCTCCTAAGGTGATCCTATCGGAGGGATCTATATCCTTGAACGCCACGGAAAAGCTCTGCTGCCATATATCCATAGTGTCTCCTTTGTGGTGTATTCGATGCTGCTCCAGTACGCGAAAACGCTGGTCCTGGGCCAGACCGGTACTCTACTACACCATGACTGAGGGCCCGGGGTCAATAAGCGCGCTGCTATGCCTCAGGCCCGCTTAGAGCACATAGGGACAGCTTCCGGTCCTGAGGACCTGAAGCAGATTCTCCACGGCCATCATGCCCATAGCATGGGTGGCTTCCACGGTGCTCGCCCCTATATGGGGGCTGAGTATGCAGTTGGGCAAGGTGCACAGGGGGCTTGCATAGGGGGGCTCCTCAAGGGTTACGTCAAGGCCGGCAGCGAAGATGGCGCCGGTCTTCAGGGCCTGGTACAGCGCGTTCTCGTCTATGAGGCCTCCACGGGCGGTGTTTATGAGGATCCCGGTCTTTTTCATCTTGTTGAACTCTCTGCCGGCAATCATGCCCCGGGTTTCGCCGGTCAAGGGCACATGGAGGCTGATAACATCCGATTGGCTATACAGGGTATCGAGATCCGTATAGGCAGCGCCCAAAGCTGCAAGCCCCTGGGTATCCTCATGGATATCGTAACACAGGAGGCGCATCTCAAAGCCCGAGGCTCGTTTCATGACGGCTTTGCCGACGCGGCCGGTACCGATGAGGCCCAGGGTTTTCCGCCACAGCTCAAGTCCTATAGGCCGTTCCTGAGTGCCCTTCCTGATCATGCTATCCATATAGGGTACATGCCGCGCGGCAGCAAGCATGAGGCCCAAGGTCAAGTCCGCCACCGCATTGCTGTTTGCCCCGGGTGTATAGGCCACTTGTATGCCTTTTGCACGGGCTGCCTCAAGGTCAATGGCGTCGCAGCCTACCCCATAGCGGGAAATGATCCTGAGGTTTTTGCAGGTATCCAAGGATTGCGCATCATAGGGTTCCAAACCGGCAATGATGCCATCGGCCCTGGGGAGTAATTGCCGCCGCTCTGCCTCATCTTGAGGGCGGATTACCCTGCAATCCGCTTCTTCAAGCAGCCTGAGGGGCAGAGGATTTACTTTGGCAAAAGAACGGGCGGTTACCAAAATAGTATAAATGCTCATAATTCACTCCTTCCCCCCAGGGGGGTTTAACGCCCCTGACGGGCAGTGCCCGCCAGCGGGTTTAACGCCCATAACGGGCAGTAGCGCTAAGCAGTCGAAGCGCCCCTTGCCCCGCCAGCGGGTTTAACGCCCATAACGGGCAGTGGCAGTAAGCAATCGAAGCGCCCCTTGCCTCTAGCTTGCGGTGGTCAAGACGCACTTCTGGGGGGCTTGGGGGGCCTGGGCCCTCCATATAAAAAAGCCGAAGGCCCCTAGTTGTCCGGCTCGTTCCGAAGGAACGGCCCGCCCCGCCAGCGGGTTTAACGCCCATAACGGGCAGTAGCGCTAAGCAGTCGAAGCGCCCCTTGCCCCGCCAGCGGGTTTAACGCCCATAACGGGCAGTGGCGGTAAGCAATCGAAGCGCCCCTTGCCTCTGGATTTGAGCTTCTCATTACCAGAGAAGCGCGGGTAAAAGCGCCAGAGGCAGGAACGAAGGGAGGTACGCCGTATTCCCTTAGTACGCCGCCCCCTGTTACGCCCGCGGCAGGCGCTTTTTCCAGCGAATGTATATCTGCCGGCCGGTGCCGTTCTCCTGAGGCCGCTCTTCGGTCTCAAACTGGGCTATGGCACGGAACAGATCCCCCAGCTTCTTGAACCCGTAGTTGCGAGGGTCGAATTCACTGGAACGCAGGCTTATCTTCTGGCCCACACCGCCGAGGTAGGCCCAGCCGGATTCATCGGCCAGGTCATCCACCGTGTCCCTCAGCAGTTTAAGCAGCCGGCGATCCACCTTGAAATCCTTACGGCTCGAAGCAGGAGGTTTCGCATCATCATCATCCGCCTCCTCCTGAAGCCCCCGAAGTATCTCGGTGTAGATGAATTTATCGCAGACCGCCACAAAGGCCCGGGGGGTCTTCTTTTCCCCGAATCCGTACACCATACGACCGCTTTCCCGCAGCCGCGCGGCTAAGCGGGTAAAATCCGAATCACTGGAAACAATACAGAACCCGTCAAGCTTTTCGCTGTAGAGCAGGTCCATGGCGTCAATGATCATAGCCGAATCAGTGGCGTTCTTGCCGCTGGTATAAGAAAACTGCTGAATAGGCTGGATGGCATATTCCAGGAGCCTATCCTTCCAGGAGCGCAGATTCGTACTGGTCCAGTCACCGTAGATACGCTTCACACTGGCTACTCCGTATTTGGCTACTTCATCTAAAAGGCTTTCAATGATGGCAGGCTGAGTATTGTCTGCATCAATAAGAACCGCAAGTTTTGCCTGGCTGATTTCGACTTGCTGACTTGAAAAGGGCAACAATGGCATATAATTTCCCACCTTATACAGATTCTTAACATACATACAAACAGAACCTTTTTTTTAACTGGTGATACTCCACGGGTTTCCTCACGGCTCTTCTCCAAAAAAAGACGGCTTAATCCGCCGCAGGAGCCCTATCGTGCTCAGGGGCAGGGAGAGCAGGTCCTTGGACGCTTTAGCCCTGCGGGGCCGCTCCGCAGCGCTCAGGGCAAGTTCCTCCTGGGGGCTTTCAGCGGGGAACAAGGGCTTGATGCGGAGGACGCCCTCATGGCCCTGTTTTTCCAGGGACTGGGGAATACCCAGGGTATGCCTGGTGCCCCCCTGCGGATGCGGCCACAGGACTTCCAGTAAGGACTTGCTGGCAATGGCCTGTTTGGCAATACGAGCCTTTCCCACATAGTCAAGGCCCCGGGCCTCTTCGAGGACGAGCGGCAGCGTAGGCTGCGCCTGTATCCTGGCCCGGGTCGCCGCCGGGAGGCCCCCCTTGCCCGAAGGCTGCTCCAGGGAAAAGGGCTTAGGAAAGGGCGCACACTCCAAGGCCGGATATGCCGGGACCTCCCCTCGCTCCTTGGCTTTCGCCGAAGCGCACCGCGGCTCTTGAGGCTGGGCTATAATAGCCACCCCCGCGTTTCGCAGGGCCTCCTCTGCCAAGGATGCTTCCGGCACTGATAAAAGATAGACCCCGGGGGCTAAGACCCTGCTTATGAGGGAAGCCACCGGGCCGGTCTCTGCGAGATACCGCCGGTCTGCTTCGAGGCTCAGGACCACCCCCGTATGGAGGGAGACTGCGGCATAGCGCTGCTGCCAATCGTGCAGCGTCCACCCAAGGGTCTGGTCAACCCGGTTTCCTGAGAGGCGCTTCAAGAGCTCCAGCATGGTCTTGAGGTCTATACCCTGGTCAAAGCCCCGAATCACCGAGGATTGGGTGAGGGTAAAGGGTACGGCCGCGGTACCCGCGCGGTGATTACGGGGTACGGAAAAACGAGCCAGGGCCAGGGCATCGGCAAAGCTCACTTCAGGGTACAGCACAAAGGAGCAGGGGCTGTCCATGACCAGGACCGGGCCTCCTGTTTTGGCGGGCCCTGCCCCGGTATCTCCAAGGTGCCAAGAACCTTGACCGGCTGCGACCAGAAGACCCAGGAGTTCCAGCCCCTCCAGGAGCAGTTCAAGCCTATAAGAGCCCTCCCGGCCGGCTTGGCCTTCCGCTCGGACCAGCAGTTCCCCAAGGCGCCTGAGGCTGAGCATGGGGTATTGCCGGGAGGGTTCAAGGAGGCTCAGGAAACGATGGATAAAGCACGCCCACCGGTGGACTTGGCTCAAGTCCTGGCCGTGAAAAGACCGGAAACAATAGAAGCCCGCAGCAAGGTAGACCAGCCGGTCCCGAAAGCACAGGTCCTCAAGGGCCTGGATTCGACCTTCCCTCCAGCGCAGGCGGCCGTGCTCCCCTGCTTCAGGGCCTTGCAAGAGCCCGAGACCCTGCAAGGCATCTATGAGGGCCGGTGCGTTAAGCCCGGGAAACAAGCGCTCCAGGCTATGCAGGGCCTTTTTACGGATACCCCCATGGGCGCTCCGGCAGTCTTCCTCCAGCGCAAAGGCAGCTACACTTGCAAGGAGCCGGTCATCCACCCCAAGCTCCTGAGCAGCAGGAGCCTGGCCCTTGTCCCAAGGCAGGGCAGGGAACAAGGGGCGTGTATCTGCGATGAAGGGGCGCAGCATGGGCTCCAACAGAGGGTTGAGCGCAAGACGCCGGAGCCCTGCTTGGGGAAAACGGTAGAGGATGAACCGTGCTTCCAGCGTAAGGAGGTGTTCATGGAATTCCAGGTACTTAATCTCCCCGGCGAAGAACCGCCACAGCTCTTGTACCGTGGGCTCTGCTAAGAGGGCCACCCCTGCAAGGAGCTTATGGTCCTGCTCGTCGATAGAGCCGGCGATGCGCTGCCGGGTGTCTTCGCGAACAAGAGCGTGTACCAGTGCTTCTATAAGGGCATCTTTACTTACCGGGCCTTTGAGGGTTCCTGCGAAGTCCTGAAGCAGTTCATCGTAGGGAGCATCCGGGAGGCTCAGTAAGGCTGCCTTCCATACATCAGGAGATCTAAACAGGCCGTGCTGCATCTAACCCGCCCACTCCTGGATTGCGTAGGTATAGCCTTGTTCCACCAGGAACCGTTGACGATGCGCGGCAAAACGTTCTTCTACGGTATTGCGGGATACCAGCGTATAAAAGAAGGCCTTGCCCCGAGAGGATTTTCTGGTATCTCCCTGTGCTTTGGGCCTTAAGATCCTGCCCAGGCGCTGGGCTTCTTCCTGGCGAGACCCGAAAGACCCCGACACTTGAATGGCCACGGAAGCATCCGGCAGGTCTACGGCGTAGTTGGCCACCTTGGATACCAGGATGAGGCGGACTTCGGCCTTTCTAAAGGCCCGGTAGATGCGTTCCCGTTCCCCCTGCGGGGTCTTTCCGCTTATGAGAGGCGCCTTGAGGAGCTTTGCCAGGGATGCAAGCTGCTCCAGGTAGTGGCCGATGACCAGTATCTGGGCGTCCCTGTGGGTATCTACCACATGCTGCACGATCCGGGCTTTGAGGGGGTTCTCGCTGGCAATACGGTATTTTTCCCGGGAAGCGGAGCAGGCATAGGGTATTTTGAGGAACTGGGGCAGATCCAGACGGATTTCCGTACAGCGGGCCGGGGCAATCCAGCCCTTACGCTCCAGGTCTTTCCAGGGAACATCGTAGCGTTTAGGTCCCACCAGACTAAATACCGCATCCTCTGCCCCATCTTCCCGGACCAAGGTAGCGGTAAGTCCCAGGCGCCGCACTGCCTGGAGTTCCGCGGTGATCCGGAACACCGGCGCAGGCAGGAGCTGTACCTCGTCGTAGATGACCAGTCCCCAGGACCGCTCTTGGAACAGGCGCAGGTGGGGAAAATCCCCGCCTGCATCAGGCCGCCAGGTGAGGATTTGGTAGGTAG
The DNA here is from genome assembly GCA_031282065.1 of Treponema sp. Lineage (GTDB taxonomy): Bacteria > Spirochaetota > Spirochaetia > Treponematales > Breznakiellaceae > JAIRLU01. Next base: position 14,620 of record JAITEL010000007.1, on the reverse strand, counting down.
CCACAGTAACCGGAGCTACGGCTTTGAGGTCTCCTGAGTATTCGGCGATCTGCCCGGGGCTGAGCTCGGTTTTATCCAAGAGTTCCCGTATCCATTGGTGTACCGCCGTGAGGTTGGGTGTGAGGATAAGGGTATTGGTTTTTACCAAGGCCATGACCAGCATGCCCACTACGGTTTTTCCAGAACCGCAGGGAAGCACCAGAACCCCATAGCCGCTACCGGGCACTGCTTTTCCCAAGAAGGCGAGCGCCGCCTCATGCTGGTAAGGCCGGGGGGCAAAGGGGAGTCCTGCGGCACTCTGCGTGCGAAGCCGTATATCCAAGGGCTCCCCGGGCATAAGGGGAGCTTCGTCTTGCACCGGCCAGCCGAGCTTGATGAGTTCCCCCTTGACCCGGCCCCGGTGGCCGGGGTCTAAGGAAAGGCCCTGGGGAGTTTTACTCAGGTATTGAGCCGGTCCCGGTGCGGCGTGTATTTCCATAAGTACCGCCGGGTCATCCGAGACCAGCAGCAGGGTTTCGCCCTGCGCGATGAGCCGTATTTTTCCATAGCGGGCCATAGTGAGGACCAGGCCTGCTTCGATTCCAGAAGGAATCTCGTAGCGGGTGTAGGTATGGAGCACCGAGAGGATGTGGTGAGGAGCAAAGCCCGCGCTTGCGGCATTCCAAAGGGACAGGGGGCTCATACGATAGGTATGGATATGTTCCGGTGCTTTCTCCAGTTCTGCGAAAGGACGGATGGCAAGCCCCGCTGCTTCTGCCTGAGGGGTATGCACATCCAAGAGCAGCGTACCGTCGTTTTGGACAATAAGGGGATTTAAGGGCTCAATCAACATTACTTAACCAGTATAGAGTAAGCAGGGTACCTTGTGAAGGTACAGGATTAAGCCCTTCAGGATAAACCCACCGCAGGCGGAAGAGGATACACGAGAGCTGAAAGAAGCATATAGGTAACATGAGTTCGATGGCGTTCCTAAAACAGGAAAGGGTGTTTTCCCGCAAAGCCGCCCCTGAGGGATCCTCTCAGCTACGCCTGAGAGCTCCTCTCAGGACTCTATGCTTTATGGTTCTGCCCTTACTGCTGCCCTCGCATTCCATAGACCTGGATCCTGAACGCTGCCCGTTTAAGCTTCGATTTGGCACTATCGACTTCAAAGCGAAAGCTCTTCGCTTTGATCCGCTCCTCTGCCCGCTCTTTAGCACGCAAGGCCCGTTCATAATCTATCTCCTCAGGCCATTCCGCTGCGTCGGCTAAGAGGATCGTCTTATGATGGGTAACTTCCAGAATACCCTCGGTAGTAAAGGCCTTACGCCACCGGCCTTTCATGTCTTGGATATTCAAAATACCGGTACATACCGGCGCGGTAAAAGGGGCATGCCCTGGGTATATCCCTATTTCTCCATCGGTCAGGGTAAGGACCACCACCCCTACGGAATCTTTGAAAAAAAGCCTATAGGGGGTATACACCTCAAAGGTAAAGAGGTTCATCATGCTGCTCCCGCTGCTCAGGCCTTAGAGAGCACATCGTTGATGTCTCCCGCCAAGAAGAAGGCCTGCTCGGGGAGGGAATCGGTCTCGCCGTCCAAGATCATCTTGAAACCCCGAACCGTTTCCTTAACCGGTACATACCGTCCCGGAATACCCGTATACCGTTCCGCCACAAAGAAGGGCTGGCTGAAGAAGCGCTGCACCTTCCTCGCCCTGGATACCAAGAGCTTATCCTCTGCGGATAATTCATCCATCCCCAGGATGGCGATGATATCCTGTAGTTCTTTATACCGTTGCAGGGTTTGCTGGGTTCGCAGGGCGGTCTGATAGTGCTCCTCTCCCACCAATGCGGGGTCCAAAATACGGGAATTAGATGCCAGGGGATCCACCGAAGGATAGATTCCCAGTTCTACGATCTTCCGGGAGAGCACCGTGGTAGCATCAAGATGGGCAAAGGTGGTAGCCGGCGCAGGGTCGGTGAGGTCATCGGCAGGTACATAGACCGCCTGGACACTGGTGATGGAACCTTTGGAGGTACTGGCTATCCGCTCCTGCAGGGCGCCCATCTCATTGGCCAAGGTAGGCTGATACCCCACCGCACTGGGAATACGGCCCAAGAGCGCGGAAACCTCAGCCCCCGCTTGGATAAACCGGAAGATATTATCCACAAATAACAGCACATCCTGGCCGCCGTGATCCCGGAAATGCTCTGCCATGGTAAGCCCTGCCAGGGCAACCCGCATACGGGCCCCTGGAGGCTCATTCATTTGCCCAAAGACCAGGGCGGTCTTGTCAATGACCCCGGATTCGTTCATCTCCCTCCACAGATCAGCCCCTTCCCGGGAACGTTCTCCCACCCCGGAAAAGACCGAATACCCCGCATGTTCAGTGGCAATGTTCCTGATAAGTTCCATGATCACCACGGTTTTTCCCACCCCGGCGCCGCCGAAAAGACCGATCTTACCCCCTTTGGCATAGGGCGCTATGAGATCAATGACCTTGATGCCCGTTTCAAATACCTCGGTGGCAGGCCGCTGTTCTGCAAAGCTTGGGGCATCCCGATGTATGGAGGCATAGTGCTCTGCGGTAAAATCTCCCCGATCATCAATCACCTCACCGCTCACGCTAAACATCCTGCCCAGGACCGCTTCACCTACAGGCACCTGAATGGGATGGCCCGTATCAAGCACTTCCATGCCCCGGGCAAGCCCTTCGGTGGCTTCCATGGCAACACAGCGAACCCGGTTATCCCCGATATGCTGTAATACCTCGATAAGCATCCTATGGCTTCCTTGCCTGATCTCCAAGGCATGTAAAATCTCGGGAATCGCCCCTTCATCAAAGCGTACATCCACTACCGGCCCTACTATCTGGGTGATATATCCTTTATTTGCCATTCTTCATTCCTCTTCAAACCGCCCTACTCCGCCAGCACTGCGGAGCCTGAAATTATTTCCGATACTTCCTGGGTAATACCCGCCTGACGGACCCGGTTATAGTAGATCTGGAGGCTCCCCAGCATCTCTTGGGCATTTTTTGATGCCTCTTCCATAGCAGCCATCCGGGCGCTTTGCTCGCTGACATGGGCTTCTACCAGGGAACCATAGATAATACCCTTGACGTAAAAAGGTACCAAGGCATCAAACACCGCGGTTTCAGAAGGAATGTATTCCAAGGGAATGCGTACCCGCTTCTGGCCTCCGCTTTGGGCGATGTCTTCTTGGATCTTTTCCCCATTCAAAGGCAAAATCTGCCGGGCCCTGGGAAGCAGCTTAACCGTGCTATACATGTGGGTATAGACGATATGGACTTCCTTAAAGAGGCCCCATACATACTGAGAGATAATATAATCGGTAATTTCCTGAGCATCTTCCACCGTAGGTAATTGGGACTTAAAAGAAAAATTTTCGAGAATGGTATAGGGTGTGTGGGCAAAATACCGATACCCTATGGAACCAATCAGAATCAGTGCCGGCTTGCTTAGGTTCTCGCAGATCCTGCTGGCCTGGCGCACTATGTTGGCGTTGTAGCCCCCGGCAAGCCCCTTATCACTGGTAACCACGACCACCGCGCTTTGAGAACCGGTCTCCTCCTCGGTGTTTTTGAAGAACTCGCTCTCCAGAACAGCGGTACCGGATACGATATCATACATAGATTTTTGAATACGGGTAAAAAAGGGCTCCGTATCCTCCAGAATGCGCCGGCCTTTACGCAGCTTAGCCGTAGAAATCAGGTTCATGGCCTTGGTAACCTGCAATGTCTGGGTAATGGCACGCATTCGAAGCCGTACATCTCGTAAATTCGCCATGCTGTCCCTAGGTAGTGGTCTTTTTATAGGTTTCCACTGCGGAGCGCAATGCCTGCTCATCCTCAATGGAAAGGGTTTCGGTAGTGCTAATACGTTCCAGAATTCCTGAGTGCTGCCCCTTGAGGTAATCCATGAAACCTTTGATAAAAGAAGGTACCTTCTCCTGCTTTATATCCATAAGATAGCTGTTTACGGAAATAAACAGGATGACTGCCTGTTCTGCCATGGTCCGGGGGGCACTTTGGGGCTGCTTGAGCACCTCCATGAGCCGCGCTCCATGGGCAAGTTTATCCTGGGTGGCCTTATCCAGGTCGCTCCCGAATTGGGCAAAGGCTGCCATTTCCCGGTACTGGGCTAAATCCAGACGCAAGCGGCCGGAGATCTTGCGGATGACCTTGGTCTGGGCTGCACCCCCCACCCGGCTTACCGAGAGCCCTACGTCAATGGCCGGTCTAAAGCCGGCATTAAACAACTCCGCATCCAAGAAGATCTGGCCGTCGGTAATGGAAATCACATTGGTGGGAATATAGGAAGAAATATCCCCGGCCTGAGTCTCTACAATGGGCAGCGCGGTGATGGAACCTCCTCCCTTGGCATCGGATAATTTGGCGGCCCGTTCTAAAAGCCGGGAATGCAGGTAAAACACATCTCCCGGGAAGGCTTCCCGTCCTGGAGGCCGGCGCAAGAGCAGGCTGATAGTCCGGTACGCCACGGCATGTTTGGACAGATCGTCGTACACCGCCAGCACATCCTTCCCGCGGTGCATGAAATGTTCTGCCATGGCTACTGCGGCATAGGGGGCCAGGTACTGCAAGGCCGCAGAATCCGAGGCAGAGGCTAAGACCACCCAGGTATAGTCCATAGCGCCAAACCGTTCCAGGGTTTGCACTATCGCGGCCACGGAAGAAGCTTTCTGCCCAATGGCACAATACACACAATACACGTCTTTGCCTTTCTGGTTGATGATGGCATCCACGGCCAGGGCGGTCTTTCCGGTCTGCCTATCCCCGATGATGAGTTCCCGCTGGCCCCGGCCTATGGGAATCATGGTGTCCACCGACAGTATCCCGGTTTGCAGGGGCTTGTCCACTGAACCCCGGTCTATGACCGGAGCTGCCGGAGCTTCAATGGGCAGGTATTCCTCTGCTTCCACAGGGCCTTTGCCGTCCAAGGTCACTCCTAAGGGATTGAGAACCCGCCCCAATAAGGACAGGCCCCCGGGAACGGTTACCACCTTTCCGGTCCCGCGGACCTCTTCTCCGTCCCGTACCAGGGATTCACCGGAGAAGAGCACGCAGCCAACCCCATCTTCCAAAAGGTTAAGGACTATACCGGTAGCCCCGGAACTAAAGTCCACCAGTTCTCCGTAGACCGCCTTATCCAAGCCATAGACTGTGGCTACCCCATCACCCACCTGTACCACGAACCCAACCGAATCGGTGGTCGCCTTGCCTTCCCAATGCTCGATCTGTTCTTGTAAGACCTTGGTGAGGTCGCTGAAATTTACCATGAAAAACCTCCGCTCACCCTGGTTCCTCCGGCAGTCCCCACAAGGGGAGAAACCTGTAAAGCCCGGGCGAGCCTTTGCAATTGGGTACGCAGGCTGACATCCACCACTTCGCTGCCTATCCGTAGCCGATACCCCCCTAAGAGTTCCGGGACGAGCTGTACCCTTACTTGGATTTCCTTAACCGCGGTTTTGTTTGCGCCGGTTCGCGGCCTTCCGGCTACTGCTGCCTTCAAATCGTTCTGGAAAGACCCTTCCACAGGAAAGGCCGATTCTACCGTAACCCGGAGTATACCCTGCTGCTGGTCCAGGAGACCTTCAATGGCGCTTATCAGTGCCGGCGCATGGATATAGTACCCCTTCTTCACCAGGAGAAGGAGGATGCGCACCGCATATTCCAGCCCTGGCTCTGAGCTGAGGGGGTTAATCGCTTTTCGGATCATCCCTTCCAGTTCCCGGGCCGCCGCAGTCCCTCTCAGGGCTCCCGGAATCTGCGCCAAGACCGAGACCAGGGCTTTCAACGCCTCCAGGCCGGCTTGGGCATGTACGTCGCAAGAACCGATGAAGCCCGCAGCCCAGCGTTCCCCGTTAAACATGCGCGTCCTTTCCTAATTCCTGCAAGAGGAGACCTGCAAGATGCTGGCTGTCTTCCCGGTTCAGTTCCCGCTGGAGGAGGGCCCGGGCGGCGCTTAACACCAAGGCAGCAGCCTCAGCCCTGAAACGAGCGAGGGCAGCCTGGCGTTCTGCTTCAAGCTGTTTGCGGCCATGCTCCAGCGCTTGGGCTGCGGCGGCTTTGCCTTCTGCCACGATCTGGGCCGCCTGCTTTTGGGCCTGTTCCTCTGCGGCTTTGATGATGGCCGCTCCAGTTTCTTCAGCCTTTTGGAGGCGTTCTTCGTAGTCCCGAAGACGCGCCGTGGCTTGGGTGTTGTTTTTTTCCGCCTCTGCCAGGGTATCCTGCACCTTTTTTGTCCGGTCCTCCATAAAGCGGGTAAGCGGCTTAAACAAGAGCGCCCGTAACACCGCAAACAGGATTCCGATATTAATGAGGGTAATCAGGAATGTGCTGATTGAAGGATCGATCATACCGTATCAGGCCTTGGTGAAGATGAGGATGGCGATAACAAAACCATAGATCGCGGTTGCTTCTGCCAGGGCTATCCCTAAGAAAAACACGGTTTGAATCTTCCCGGATACCTCAGGCTGCCGGGAAATTGCCTCCGCTGCTTTACCGGTAGCAAGGCCAATACCGATACCTGCGCCGATACCCGAAAGGACCGCGATGCCTGCGCCGATGAGAAATAAAAGATTGGTTTCCATACTAAATACACTCCTGTCATTATGCTGTATGTTCTGCCTCTGCTACCGCTTCCGCGATAAAAAGGCTGGTTAAGAAGGTAAAGACCACCGCTTGAATGAGACCGTCAAACAAATCAAAGTACAAGGAAAGGAAGGCCGGAACCACCAGGGGTATGGGCAAAGCCCCTTCCACCAAGAGCATGATGATATAGCCCCCCAGCATATTCCCAAAGAGCCGCAGGCACAAGGATAAGGGCCGGATCAGGTACTCCAGCAGGTTAAAGGGCAGCATCATCGGTATAGGGGAAAGGAGCCTTTTACCCCAGCAGCGCAGACCCTGGGCCCGCAGCCCCCCGATAAGCACGATGAGTATCGTCAGGAGGGCAAGGGCAGCGGTTACATTGAGGTCTCGGGTGGGGGGCTTTATGGTGAAAGGGGGCTCTATATGCAGGGCGCTTATAGCCACGGGGGAAAGGGCCGGGATGATGTTGGCCAGGAACAGAAACAGGAAGAGGGTCCCGATATACGGGCCGTATACCTTGGCCCGTGACCCAAAGTGTTCTTGCGCAAAGGTGTTGAGGAAGTCTACCGCGGCTTCCAGGAACACCTGGGGGCCGCGGGGGATCTGCCGTAAGGTACGGGTAAGGATCAGGGAAGCGATGATGAGGATGGCCATGACCACCCAGGACACCAGGATGCTTTCGTTGATAACCAGGGCGGTAACTTCACTGCCGAACACGGAAAAGGAAAAACCCTCAGGAAAAGGAATGGTAATAAACGGTGTAAAGGAGGTTAAGGCTGTTTTGATATCCATTTTGTAATCCCCTGCTTTGTATCATAGGCTTTTCTCAAAAAAAAATCAGTTTTTTTTAAAGAAAAAATCATCTTTGAAATATTTTTTGAGTAAGGCTTCAGAGACGGCATCTTGGGTGCTCATGCGGGTATAGGTTGCTTCGAGAAAGCCTTTGCTTGTATAGAAGCAGCCCAGGATGAAGAATTCCGCCACCCGGGTAATGGCCCCCATAGCCTGATACATCCGCACCGGGTTATCCAGCACAAAGTCGGTCATGATGTATTCAATGACCGTCTCTTGGGTCAGGTTAAGGGCGTAGATAAGCTCGGAAACCGGGAATTCCTTCTGCATCCGGTCCTTTCCCTGGCTAACAAAGAAGTTCCCCACCAGGGATCGGTCAATGCCCCGATCCAAGGTGCGGGAAAGGATACCATACACCGGTACATTCAAGTCCAGTAAGGCAGCGTCTTCTAAGGCATTGTAATGTTTAAGCTGGGAGGCCTTACGAATTTTATCCTTCCAGCGAAGAGCGAAATCCCGGGCTTTGAGCTGTAAGGTATCTATTAACATTCTATCAACCATAGGTAGAAGTATAGCAGGAGAGGAGAAATTAGCAAGGGAAAAGCGCTCAGGCACAGCAATTCTGTATAGGGATATGCCAAAGGCAGGACAGGACGCGGGGGCTGGGCCTTAGTCTTTTTGCTCAGGATCCTCCGGTCTCTTCGCCCATTTCTGTTCCTCTTCCCGGCGCTGATCCCGCATGGAGATATACACAATCCAGGCGATGCACAAGAGAAACAGCACGGTTACCAGCAATGCAGGGCTGGCCTTGACGATCTTCACCGGTACGGGGTTTTCCGGGGGTATGCTCGCGGGCGGCTTGGCGCTCAAGGTCCCCACGGGTTCACTGAAGATGAGGCAGGCGCTCACCGCCACGGCTAAGCCCATAAGGATAAGGGCAATGCGCGCGGTTCGCTTGATAAGGGGGCTTGAGCGCTTGGAGAGGGCAAAATAGACGTTAAGGATACATACCCCCAGGGATACCAGGATAAGGACCGGTATCAGCGCTCGCACGGTGTTACCCATTATGGCGAAAGAACATCACATCCCCGTCCCTGACTATATAGTCTTTTCCTTCGATACGGTACTTACCGGCTTCCTTGATTTTTGCCTCACTTCCGTAACGGAGCAGATCCTCATAGGCATAGACCTCGGCCTTGATGAAGCCCTTCTCAAAATCCGTATGGATAGTCCCGGCTGCTTTGGGGGCCTTATCCCCTTGGTGGAAGGGCCAGGCCCGGCATTCGTCTGGGCCGGCAGTGAAAAAGGTCGAGAGCCCCAGGAGCCGGTAGGCTGCCCGTACCAAGGCGCTCAAGCCGGATTCGCGGAGGCCTAAATCCTGCAAAAAGGCCTGTTTCTCTTGGGGGTTTTCAATATCCGCCAGTTCCGCCTCAAACTTGCCGCAGATGATCACCCCTTCGGAGCCCTCCGCTTGGGCGCGCTCCTGCACTGCCGCAATCAGGGGGCTGCCTTCCCGGAGGCCTGATTCGTCCACATTGCACACGTAGAGCTGGGGTTTCATGGTAATGAAATGGCAATCCCAGAGCGAGGCTTTCTCCTCTTCCGGTAAGGGCACCGAGCGGGCCGGCTTGCCGGCTTCCAAGGCCGCGCTGATTTTGTCCAGCGCGAGGAGGACCGTTTCTGCGGCCTTCTGTTCCGCCTTAGCCTGCACCTTGAGGCTCCGTTCCGCCCGGTTCCGGCGTTTTTCCAGGGTAGCCAGGTCGGCCAGGGCAAGCTCAATGGCAATGGTTTCCATGTCCGACCGGGGATCCGGGCGCTTATCCACATGCACGATGAGGGGATCTTCGAAACAGCGGACCACCTGGGCAATGACCCCTACCTCCCGAATATGGGCAAGGAACTGGTTACCCAGGCCCTCTCCTTTGGAGGCGCCCCGCACCAGGCCGGCGATGTCCACGAAGTCCACGGTTGCCGGGACGAGCCGCTGCGGTTTGAAGATGTCCCTGAGGCGGCTGAGCCGTACATCTTCCAGGTTGACCTTACCCACGTTGGGCTGAATAGTGCAGAAGGGATAATTGGCCACTTCTGCCGGAGCGCTGGTGAGGGCTGAAAAGATAGTGGACTTTCCCACATTGGGAAGGCCCACGATACCACAATTAAGATCCATACTGCCACTATACCACCCCCCCAGGGGGGTTTAAAGCCCCCGTATGGCAGCGGTATAAGGAAACGAAGCGCCCCCTGCCTCCGGCCGGGGAGGATCAAGACGAAATTCCGGGGGGCTTGGGGGGCCTTTCGGCCCCCCAAAAAGTTTTATAGCCTCCCCAAAAAAATTTACCGGTCTCCCCAAAAAATTTACCGGTGCCCCAAAAAATTTACCGGTGCCCCAAAAAGTTTTATGGGCCCCCCAAAAAGTTTTACCGGTACCCCAAAAAAATTTACCGGTACCTATAGAAACTTTACAGGCATCCAAGAAAGCAGTATAGTCGACTATAAAGATTTCATGGTTTACGATACAGGAGCGGAACATGGCGCATACTGAGGATTGGCTGCCCACACGGGAGCAGGATTTGACGGTCTTATGTCAAAAGTGGAAGAAGGAACTGGGAAAGCCGGCCAATACAGCCGCCTTCGGCTGGAAACAGGAGGAGGTCGACGGGGCTTCCGCGAAAATCGACGCGTTTTTGACCGCCCGGACAGCCTACGAAGCCATTGATTCCTCGAAAAACCGCCTGGTCAAGGACGTGGCCAAGGCAGAGGCGAAACAGGCCATGAGGGATTTTGCCAACACTTCCATTCGTTACAATAAGCTGATGCACCGGGAGGACAAACTGGTGTACGGCATCCGGCCCTCCGGGCACAAGGGGACTCCTGTGGGGACACCGGAGACCTACCCTGAGGCGCAGGCAGACTCGTCGATTATCCGGCAGATTACGATTCACTACAGGGACAGCGCCACGAAGAAGCGGAGGAAGCCCCACGGGGTGCACGGCGCGGAGATCCGCTGGGCTATCCTCGGCCATGAGCCTGCCTCTGAGCAGGAACTGACGAATTCGGACTTTGACACGGCAAGCCCGATCACGCTCACGTTTGACGAGAGCCAGAGGGGACAGCGGCTGTATTTCTGCCTGCGCTGGGAATCCACGACGAACCTGAAGGGGCCCTTTGGGGAGATTTATGCTGCGGTTATCCCCTAGGCCTTCTGCAAGGCGCGGGGGAATAGCGCAGGCGGACGGGCGGCGGCGGCACGGCGGGCTTTTCGTATATGCCGCATTATGCGAAGCGGGCAGCTAAAATTTACGGGAAATTTTCAAAAAATATACTTTTAAATTGGCACTAAAGAAAACCTGGGCTATAATAAAACATCGCTGTTTACAGGATGAATGTTATGAAATCATGGGAATTAGAAAACATTTTTGAGACATCAATTACATATAAGCATTCTTTTTTCATGCCGAATGAAATGGAAAGGAATAATCAAAAAATTAATGCTGAGGTTAGGCTGCATTTTATTCTCAAGAATCCTATTCAACATGAACCCCGTGCGGAAAGAATGTGGGTAAGAATAACTGAAGTGTCAAAGAAGAACAGCATAACATATAAAGGAATATTACTTAATGAGCCAATCTTTATAAAAGACTTGAAAGTTAATGATATAATTGAATTTAGCGCTGATAATATTGCACAAATAATTATAAAAAACGATGATCCGAGATGGCTGGATGCATATGAACAATTCACGCTTGTTTCAAAAATGTATTTTGAAAATAAGGGCATAATAAATTTTTTATATAGGGAAGAACCTGACAATAAAGATGATAGCGGTTGGAGAATGTTTACAGGATTGGAAAATGATGATTATGCAAATGATCCACAAAATATAAAAATGATCAAAGTAGCTTATTTATTAGATCACGATCCAAGTTTATTGGAGCCATTAAAAAATGGATATAATATCGCATATGAACGTGATAATGAAAAATCAAAATGGAAAAAGGTAGAAGACTGGATGCCTGAATAAAATAGTGTACGCTACCCGCTTCGCATAACAGGCCTATGTATGCTTCGGGCGCAGCAGCGCTCTCGGCCTCCATTCGCCTAGGTCAGTTGCTACGCTCCTTCCCACGGCTCACTCCACCCACAGTTTTGCAGCCCTGGTCTTTGCTTCGCAAAGCCCTTATTCGGGCTGCAAAAACGTCGCATACAGCCGGAACGTTATGCGAAATGTGCGCAATTTTTTTAAAAACATATTGACAAATAAATTATAATGTATAAGATAATATATGGAAATAAACATAATAACAAGACAAAAGGAAGAAACATGAAAATAGTATTGGATATGGATAATACAATTATCGATGAATTTGGTTCAACATTGCGCCCAGGAATAATAAATTTTCTAGAAAAAATATCACTAAAACACGAATTGATATTATGGACAAATTCAAAAAGATTACGAGCAATGGAAATATTGGAATATTTTAATATAAGGAAATATTTTATGAAAATAATATCAAGGGAAAATTATGATCCTGAAGAAAAGGGGAATAGAAAAGACATTGGAAAATATAATTATGACATAATAATAGATGATGATGCTGAGGAAATTCAATATAATAAAAATAAAGGTAAAATAAGTATTTTGGTTGAACCTTATAGAAAAAATAAAATAATACGTGAAGATGAATTGAAGGAAATAATAATAAAATATAAATTGTAAAAGGCGCACACTTCGCATAACAGGAAACAGGACGGTATACGCTTCGGGGCCTAAAGGCCCCTTGGGCTCCGTTTTGGCTAGTCAGTCGGTCGCTACGCTCCCTCGTTCCCACGCCAGAACTCCGCCACATTTTGCGGTTGCTGGTCTTTGCTGCGCAAACGCTTATCCGGGCCGCCAAACCGTCGCATACAGCCGAAACGTTATGCGCAATATCGCGTTAAAACCATTGACAAATTAAAATTTTGTGGCTAAAATATCATAAAGAGGTGTTTTATGGGTAATAAAAACTTAATAATCCCCGTATATTTGAATCAAAAGATCGTTTTTGATTTTATAGCAGTAATAGAAGATGGGATTGCTCAAATTCAAACAATACAAAGAACGGAAAAATCTTCATCAGATTTTCAGGCAGGGATTGAAGGTGGGATTGGAACAAGTAATGTCTTGTCCTTCTTGAAAATAAATTTAAAGTCAAATTTATCAGGAAAAAATTCTAGTGGGACTGAAAGAGGGGTAACAGAAGAAAAAGTTCATACACCAACATCATTGTTTTCAAAATTGCTAGACTATTTGTATGAAAACAAATTCATCAAAGATATTAATAATGGCAATGATATTGATGAAGATATTGTAGGACAATTTGTTCATTATACTGGAACATTGGAAAAAAATCCGATTATTTCTTTTATTGAATCATTTGAGAAAATTATAAATATTGCCAATATATTTCAACCAAATAATCAAAATCAGGGAAAGAGATCGAATAATAACAAGGATCAAACAAAAATTATGACTGAGCAAATAAAATCATTGTCTGATTCATTAAAGTCTGGGAATATTATAGATATTATTTGTAAATTAAATAATACAGATATTGAAACTGTATTGCAAACAAATATAGATTATTTTAATAATAGAAGTATGAATGAGCTTATTGATGGAAAATTTAATATTGTTGGAAAGGCAATTAAAGTAACTAAAGATTTAGCGGATGAAAAGATAAATTTATTACGAAATACAAGTTTAAGTATGATAAATAAAACATTAGTTGATACATTATCTTTGCAGGTAAACATGGAAGAAATCACAAATTCTGGGCTTATATTACCAAGATTAAAAACAGAAATAGTTGGTAAGAGTATGCTAATAATACCGATAGCAATATACATCTGAAAACGCGATACTGCGCATAACAGGACTGTATGCGCTTCGGGCCTAAAGGCCCTCGGGGTTCCGTGTGGCTAGGTCATTTCGCTTCGCTTCATTTCCACGCCACACTCCACCCACAGTTTGTCGGCCCTGGAAATGCTGCGCATTTCCTTATCCGGGCCGCCAAACCGTCGCATACAGCCGGAACGTTATGCGCAATACACCCTAAAATTTGTTGGAAATTTTCAAAAAAATCTTGACAAAAGAATTACAGAGAGGTTATTATTGGCTTGTGGAGGAAAATAATATGGAAAATTTGTTGGAAAAAATTATAACGCCTAAATTCATAGGCCGTACAAAATATGCCAAATTGGTTCTCATAACGGTTTTTGTCTTAGTAGTGGCTTTTGTTGGCATAATATATTTCTCAAAAAAACCGTCAGTTGATATTGGCAATGAATTTTTAACTATAAAGTCATTGTTTTATGGGAAAAGTATACCTATTGGGGAAATAAATGTAAACGGGATAAAACAGTTGAACTTAAATAGAGACAAGGACTATAGCATAAAAATAAGAACTAATGGGATTGGGTTGCCAAACTATCATGTTGGTTGGATGAAACTAAACAATGGGAATAAAGCATTGGCATATATAACGGATAAAACTAATGTGGTTTTAATTCCAACAAATGATTATGATATTTTAATAAGCACTGATAATTTTACTGGAATAACAGAGGCGTTGAATAAAAGCATAAATTAAGCATAAATTAACAGAGGATAATTATGGATACATTTCCCGCCATAATAATCGGTCTCATTATAATAATATACGGTGTATTTGTTTATAATGGGAAAATGTTATGGTTTTTAATAACGTATAAAACAAGATTTAAAGAAGAAACCGATGAAAAATATAAAAAGAAAATATATAGGACATATGGTATAATATTTATAATAATCGGAATAGTGGTATTAGTAATTGGCAGTATATTATTTTACAAAGGAATAATAACAACAAAAAATAATTATTTGTATTAAAAAATAATGGGGTACGGGTGTACTGCGCATAACAGGTCTGTATGCGCTTCGGGGCCTAAAGGCCCCTCGGCCTCCGCAGCGGCTAGGTCATTCCGCTTCGCTTCATTCCCACGCCGTTGCTCCGGCACAGTTTGTCGGCCCTGGAAATGCTGCGCATTTCCCTATTCGGGCCGCCAAACCGTCGCATACAGCCGGAACGTTATACGAAATTTTTTTACCCCAAATTATTCGTCGCAGGCGCCCTCCTTGGCACCTGAAAATTATTGACAATGAAAATAAATAATGTCAGAAAATCATTCA
>JAITEL010000046.1 GCA_031282065.1 Treponema sp. | reverse complement strand
GCGGCTAATACTACGGAGGAGCGGGAACACCCTGCTCCGCTTGCATCTCTGCTACAAGGAGCAAAGACCATGAGAAACTACTATATTGCGGGAAACTGGAAAATGCACAAGACCCGCGCCGAAGCGGCGGCCCTGGCCCAGGCCCTGGTGAGCCAGCTCAAGAAGGGGAAACACAAGTACCTGGTGGCCCCGTCCTTTACGGCCCTGGAAACGGTTGCCTCCGTGCTCAAGGGCAGCCCCATACTCCTGGGCGCGCAGAACATGGCTGCCGCAGAACAAGGGGCCCATACCGGGGAGGTTTCGGTACTCCAGCTTAAAGACCTGGGGGTTCAGGCGGTGATCCTGGGGCATAGCGAGCGCCGGCATAGCTACCACGAAGATGACGAGCTTATCAACAAAAAGGTAAAGCTCGCCTTACAGCACGGCTTGGAGGTGATCCTCTGTGTGGGGGAACTCCTTTCCGAACGGGAAGCGGGCAAAGCCGAAGGGGTCTGCGAGATCCAGACCGTCCGGGGCCTTGCGGGCGTAGCAGCGGGGGACCTCTCCCGTGTAAGCATTGCCTATGAGCCGGTCTGGGCCATTGGTACAGGCAAGACCGCCACACCTGAAGATGCCGATGCCATCCATGCCGCTATTCGCCGGGTAGTGGCCCGGCTCTATGGAGGTGCCGCCGCAGAGGAGCTGCTCATCCAGTACGGCGGTTCGGTGAAGCCCGATAATGCGGCTCAGCTTATGGCCAAGGAGCATATTGACGGCGCCTTGGTGGGCGGTGCGGCCTTGAGTGCGGATACCTTTGTGCCTATTGCTTTGTTTTCGTAGGGGCTGTTCCTGCGCTTTATACGGGGGGCCCAGCGTCCCCCAAGCCCCTGGAAGTTTTTGGGGTACCCTGAGGGTAAAGGTGAATTATGGATCTTGAAGAACCAAAAGTATCCTACATTTCCAAAGAAGCATTGATTTGTCCTGTATGTGATACGGAGTTTCACCGGGAAGAACTCCTTTCCGGCAGCGGACGGCTCATTGCCGGAAACATTACCGATGAGCTGCATCGGCTCTATGAGCCTTCTGCACGCTACGGGGATGTATATCCCTTGGTGTATCAGGCTACGGTGTGTCCCGAATGCTGGTTTGCCTCAATGGATAAGGAGGATTTTAGCTTCCTCCCGGTTCAGGCTCAGAGCGCGCTTTTGCGGGATAAAGATGAACGGATTGCCGAGACTTCTCTTGTCTTTCCTGGGGTGGATTTCTATGAAAACCGCAACCTGGCTTCCGGGGCGGCTTCCCTGTACCTGGCAAGCCGTTGTTATGATTATTTCCCTAAAGAAGCCTCCCCTACCATAAAGCAGGGCATCGCCTGTTTGCGGACCGCCTGGCTTTGTGAAGCGCTGCATACGAAGAACCCGGGAGAGCACTATGACTGGCTGGCCATGCTGTTCAAGAAAAAGGCCCAGTTTCTCTATGCCGAAGCCGTAGAGCAGGAACAAACCGGGACCGAGCCCCTTTCGGCAGTTAAAAACTTTGGCCCTGATACGGATAAAAACTACGGTTATGACGGCATGCTCTATCTGTCTGCGCTCTTAAAGGTTAAGTACGGCCCCCGGGGAAATCCCCAGCGGCGCAAGGCCTATTTAAGCGATGCCAAACGGATCATTGCCCGGATATTTGGATTGGGAAAATCCTCTAAGAACAAACCGGGCCCCCTCTTAGAGCACGCCCGGAATATCTACAACGAAATCAGCAAAGAACTCAACGAGTTTGATGAATAAGCGGAATATCCGGCTTCTTCTGGCCTATGACGGCACGGATTTCTCCGGCTGGCAGCGCCAAGCAGGGAGGCGCACCGTGCAGGGGGCCCTGGAGGCAGCCCTGGAAAAGCTCCATAAGCACCCGGTGAGCCTCACCGGTTCGGGGAGGACCGATGCGGGGGTCCATGCCGCAGGGCAAGTGGCTCATTTTCATACGGATATAGGGAGCATCCCTGCGGAGCGTTTTGTCCCGGCCCTTAACCGCCTCCTTCCCCAGGATGTCCGCATCTTAGGGGCGCAGGAGGGGTCTTTGGATTTTCATGCCCGCTTTGATGCCAAATCCCGGACCTACCGCTACTGCCTGGTCTGCGGCAGACCCGCGCTTCCCCAGGAACTGCGCTATGCCTATCAACTGTGGCGTTACCCCCGGCTGGATCGCTTGAACGACTATGCCCGGCTCTTGCGGGGGGAACTGGACTGTTCGGTATTTGCCCAATCCAAGGACCCCAGCCTCTCCAGAAGCCGCTATCTTTTTGGCGCTTGTTTTTTTATCCAAGGGAATAGGCTGGTCTTTGAAATTACCGCCAATGCCTTCTTATGGAAGATGATCCGTTCCATCCTGGGGACGGCCCTCCGCTGTGAAGCACAGGGCCTTGCCCCAGAGGATTTTAAGACTATCCTGGGCTCTGGAGACCGCAGCCTGGCAGGTCCCACGGCCCCGCCCCAGGGGCTCTTTTTGTGGAACATCGCCTATTACCGCAGCTAAGGGGGAAGCAGCGGGCCTTACCAGATATACTGCAAGCCCTCTTCCTGGTACAGGCGGAGGAGCTTATTCGGGCTTACCAGGGTGTACTTATTACGGATACATTGAGACACGAGCATACGTTCAAAGGGATCCTGGTGAGCGGCTTTTAGGGGTAATTGAGCGCCGGCTAAGGCCTCCAGGGGATCTAAGGGAATCAGGGTGAATCCCAGTTCCTTACAATAAGAGGGTATCTCCCGTATCTCCAATGAGCCGATACCCAGAGTCCCCAGGCTCACCTTAAAGGGGATTTCCCACAGGGACACCGCACTGATGAGTACATCATGAGCACCGTCCTGTATTGCTTCCCTTGCCGCAGTGGATAAGGCATTACTTTCTCCTATGGACCATAATAAGGCACGGGTATCTAATACTAAGGTCATGATCGTTCTTGTTCCCCAGGGTTTAGGGCAAAGGTATCCCCAAAGGTGATGTGTATTTTTCCGTCCAGGATGCCGAGCTTTCGGCGCGTACGCTTTTCTTCGGCGTAAGGCACAATCATCGCAATGGGCCGCTTTATCCTGCCGTATAGTATACCTATCTTGTTTCCTTGTTTAACCGTTTCCAGGACCTCTGAAAAATGGGTTTTCAGATCTCCTACAGACATTGCTTTCATATCTCTAATATACCACTATTAGACCAACTTGTTACCCTTTTACCTCAGGCCGGGTCCAGGGGGCGGGCGCAGTTGCGGGCGCTTCCGCTCAGGATGGCAAGCCCATGTTCCAAGGCAGGCAGGATGGCCTCCAGGTTTTCCTTGGCAGCCCGGGGACTGCCGGGCAGATTGACGATGAGGGTTTGCTTGCGGATCACCGCCACACTGCGGCTTAACATGGCCCGGCTGGTCTTTTGCAGGCTGGAGGCCCGCATGGCCTCGGGGATACCCGGCACCAGGCGCTCGGCAATGTCCAGGCTTGCTTCGGGAGTATAGTCCCGGGGGGAAAATCCCGTGCCCCCGGTGGTCAGAACCAGGTCCGCTTCATGCCGGTCGCAGAGGGAGCCCAGGCAGGCGGCCAGTTCCTGCCTTTCATCCGGGAGGATACGGTACAAGACCACCTCATAGCCCCCTTGGACCAGCATATCCCGAATAAGGGGGCCGCTCTCGTCCGCCCGTTCTCCTGCAAAGCCTGAATCGCTCACCGTAATAACCGCCGCCTTATATGACATCTAGGGAATCTCCTTTTCCTATGGTGCCTGCTTCAATGACCCGGGTAAAAATCCCCTCCCGGGGCATGATGCAGTCCCCTGCCCGCTTATAAATCTGGCAATGCTCATGGCATTCTTTGCCTATCTGGGTTACTTCCAGGAGGGCATCGGAAAGACGCAGACGGGTACCCACCGGAAGGGCCCGCAGATCAATGCCGCTGACCACGATATTCTCCCCGAAATCCCCGTTTTCCACATTCCCCCCTAAGCGGTTAAACTCCGCTATCTTTTCATAGGCTAAGAGGCTTATCTGGCGATGCCAGGTACCCCCGTGAGCGTCCCCTTCTATGCCATAGCCTGCCAGCACCCGCAGCCGTCCGGGGACTTCCTGTTTTTTCACCCCCCGGACTTCGCTGATACAGACCGCCCTAACGGTTCCTCTCATGATCCTGCTCCTTTGGATAGCTCCTTGATGGAATAGATACAGCATACCAGAGCCGGGCTCTTCTGCCAATAAGAGCCGTAAGGGCCTGCCATTGATCCTGAAAGGCATCTATTCTACTATGGTAGCAGAGAGGAAAAGCATGAAAGATATAGCCTATATCAGGTCTAAAGCGGCCTTTATCATTGACATGGACGGGGTTATCTACCACGGAAACCGCTTGCTTCAAGGGGCTTTGGAATTCGTAGAATGGCTCTCTCATAACAACAAGGCCTTTCTCTTCTTAACCAATTCCAGTGAACGCTCTCCCCTGGAGCTCTCTCAAAAGCTCGCCCGCTTAGGGGTAATAGTAGACCCGGAACATTTCTATACCAGCGCCCTGGCCACTGCGGGTTTCCTGGCCTCCCAGCGTCCGGGCGGCTCGGTCTATGTCATTGGTGAACCCGGCCTCATTCAGGCCCTCTACGATGCAGGCTTCACCATGAACAACGTCAATCCTGATTATGTGGTGGTCGGCGAAGGCCGGGGCTATAGCCTGGAAGCCCTGGAACGGGCGGTCCGCCTGGTTATCGGCGGGGCCCGGCTTATCGGCACGAATCCCGACCTCACCGGCCCTGCGGAAGGGGGCCTGGTCCCGGCCTGCGGTTCCCTGGTGGCGCCTATTGAGCTGGCCACTGAAACCAAGGCCTACTTTGTGGGCAAACCCAACCCCCTTATGATGCGTCATGGCCTGCGGCGGCTGAGCAGCCGGCGGGAAGATACGGTCATCATAGGGGACAGGATGGATACGGACATAGTGGCAGGAGTGGAAGCGGAAATCGAAACGGTCCTGGTCCTCTCCGGGGTTACCCGTATGAGCGACATCCCCCGCTTTCCCTATCAGCCCCGGCATATCCTGGAAGGGATCTTCGAGATACCCGAATGAGGGCTGTCAAGCCCTAAGAAGTCAGGCCGCTCCACAGTCGTAACGAAGCGTACCGGGAATATGAAGCCCCCGGCCGGATAGGGAAGTCGGAGCGGCATCCATCTCGGCATCAGATTAGCCTCCCCTGCCGCAAGGCGGTTTACGAGGGCGAGCGGTATAGGAGACCTCATGGCAGAGACTACCCCTTCTTCCATACCCTGGCACCCCGCCTTTGTCCAGGCCCTCAAGCTGGAACTTGAACCGTACCGGGACACCCTCGAATTTATCAGCGAATATCGCCTCAGTTCGGAACCCCTGGAAATCGACCTGGTAATCGTCAAGAAAGAGGCGGACATGGCCATTGAAAAGAACATCGCCCGGATATTCCGGCGGGTAAACATTCTGGAATACAAAAGCCCCGACGACTATTTCTCGGTCTATGATTTCTACAAGGTTCTGAGTTACGCCTTTCTCTATGCTGCCCTGAACAAAACCCCGGTGGAGGAGCTGAGCCTGAGCATAATAGAAACCCGGCATCCCCGGGAACTGTTTAAGTATGTGGAAGCGGGAGGGTATGGGAGGATAGAGGAGAGTGGTTCTGGGATATACCGGGTGAGAGGGTATCCGATAGCGATCCAGGTGATAGAGAGCAGGAAGCTGCCGATTGAGGAGAACCTGTGGCTGAGGGGGTTGGCGAAAGACTTGAATGCGGCAATGGCGGGAAGTATATTAGAGGAGATTCGTAAGAAGGGGAGGGGGGTAGAGATGGGTGCGTATGTATATGCGCTGGTAACGGGGAATCTGAAGAGCATACAGGAGGTAATCGCCATGTCTGATGAGATAGGGGTCTTTGAGCAATGGGTTGAAGAGATGGGCTGGGCCGCCAAATGGAGAGCCGAGGGAAGAGCCGAAGGGAAAGCCGAGGGGAAAAGAACAGCCTGGGAAGAAGCCATAGCGTTCTTGAAACAAGGGCACACGGTAGAGGAGCTTGAGCAGATGGGCCCCTCGCTTACAAAGATCAACTCATAATCACCTTGCCTGGACAGTAAGTAAACGCCTAGGGGCTATGGGGATCAGCCCCGCTTCCCGCACAATACATGCTTTTCTCTCACCACGGAATATCGGACAAGATGCTTGTCAACCTTTGAACCTGAGGTTTTAAGAAGAACTCACCATGAAAAAGAAGATTTCGGGGATCCTTGCCATAAAAACAAGGCCGGTTTACGGATCGTCATAAGGGCAGTTTACAGGGCCTCATAAACCCTTATGACGGGTCGTCATAAGCCTGGTTTCCCACTCGTAAAGCGCCCGGTTTCCCACCCGTAAAGCGCCCGTTTTCCCACTCGTAAAGCGCTCGTTTTCCCACCCGTAAAGCGCCCGGTCCCGCTCCCGCCCCCTGAATCACCCCAAACAGGAAAGTCCCTGTGCTGACCCCCGGCGCTGCGGGAGTGGATTGCTTCGCGTTGCTCACAATGACGGGGCTAGGCTCTCCCGAATGTGGGGGGTAGCGGGGGCTTTCGTCATTGCGGGAAGCGCAGTGAACCCGTCATTGCGAGGGGCGCAGCCCCGAAGCAATCCAGAGCCTATCCTTTACGCCCCGTAAAGCGCCCGGTTTACGCCCCGTAAAGCGGCCGTTTTCCCACTTGTAAAGCGCCCGTTTTCCCATCCGTAAAGCACCCGTTTTCCCACTCGTAAAGCGCCCGGTTTCCTACTTGTAAAGCGCCCGGTTTACGCCCCGTAAAGCGGCCGTTTTCCCACTCGTAAAGCGCCCGGTTTCCCACCCGTAAAGCGGCCGTTTTCCCACCCGTAAAGCACCCGTTTTCCCACACGTAAAGCGGCCGTTTTCCCAACCGTAAAGAGCCCGGTTTCCCACTCGTAAAGAGCACGTTTTCCCACTTGTAAAGCGCTCGTTTTCCCACTTGTAAAGCGCCCGGTTTCCCACTCGTAAAGCGCTCGTTTTCCCACTTGTAAAGCGCCCGGTTTCCCACTCGTAAAGCGGCCGTTTTCCCACCCGTAAAGCGCCTGTTTTCCCACTCGTAAAGCGGCCGTTTTCCCATCCGTAAAGCGCCCGGTTTACGCTCCCGCCCCCTGAATCAGCCCAAACAGGAAAGTCCCTGTGCTGACCCCCGGCGCTGCGGGAGTGGATTGCTTCGCT